>JAIXYC010000098.1 GCA_027490455.1 Sphingomonadales bacterium | reverse complement strand
CGGCACCAAAGCCAGCAGCAAACGGGTTCACACTGCCCGCAAGGACGCCTGCGCGCAAAGCGGTGTAGTCTGAATTGCGCGTGGTGCGGGTTTCATTGTCGGTGCGTGCGTAATTCCCCGTCACCGTCCAGCGCCACCGGCCGAGCACATGGTTGAACGTGCCACCGGTTTGGAAAACATGCGTTTCGCTCTCGCGCTCAAGCGGGCGCGGCGTGTCGAAATAGCGGCTGAGCGTCACATCTTGACCGAACGGGGAAAAGGGGCTGCTGCCCGGTAACACGAAGCTGGTTCCGGGCAAGCCAAGCAACGATGCGCTGCCATTCAGCGCATAATTGGCATTGAGCGACAGACCGGTTTGTGGGCCAAGCGATCCGCTCCATGTGCCGTTGACTTCAAGCCGTTCGGTGCGTGGCAACAGCGTGCGGGCATCGCCGATGTTGCTATCGTTCAGCCGGTTTGCGGT
Organism: Sphingomonadales bacterium; assembly: GCA_027490455.1. GTDB lineage: Bacteria > Pseudomonadota > Alphaproteobacteria > Sphingomonadales > Sphingomonadaceae > Sphingorhabdus_B. The sequence continues at coordinate 2,412 of JAIXYC010000098.1, read as the reverse complement.
GCCTGCAAATTGCGCCAAGGTCGGGTTGGCAATGCCAATCGGAACGCCAGCCTGCGTGACTGTGGAACCCGCGGCAGCGTTGAGTGATGGCGATATCACGCCATTCAGGCCAAGACCGCTGATATTACCGCCGCGCGCCAGCAGCGAACCATTGGAGGCGATCAGGTCGCGTTCGCTTTCGGTCAACGCGGTCGCGCGTTCCAGTTCCACATCAAGGTTGAAGCGCGTGTTGGCGCCAATGCGCGTCAGCGTTGCTTCCAATTCATTGCTACCAAAACCGCCAGCTTCGGGCTGTGCATGTTCAAATTCGGTGGCGAAGGATGCGAAATTATCTTTCAATATGAAGTTGATGACGCGTTGATCGGGGCGATAGCCATATTTCAACGCGACTTCTTCAGGGAAAATCTGGACCTGACGGATGGCCTCGGGTGGCAGATCGCGCAATTCGCGAAAGCCCGAAACACGCTGACCATTGAGCAATATGATGGGCATGCCGCCGCCACGGCCACGGCCCGAATTGGCTTGCGGTGCAACCGCCGCGACCAGATCGGTCAACGACGATGCGCCTAATGACGCAATATCGGCTTCGTTTAGCTGCTCCACGGGCGGAACGTCGGTGTCTACTGACCCCCGAATGCGTTCTGCGGTCACGACGATTTCACCCGATGTGCCTTCTTCCACGGGGATTTCTTCATCGTCTTGCGCGATGGCAATCGTGCTGCCGGTGGCCTGTGCATCAACGGTTGCCATGGCGGGCACGGCAGTCGTGGCAAGCAGGATGACGCTAAACGGAAAAATTTTCATCGGGGGGAGAAACTCAGTTTATAGTGTTAAAGCACGGGTTTCATTACGCATTACAACATTGCGCGCTGATGAACCTTGTAGCATTTTGTCGCAATAGCGTGAATATACTGTAGCGCTTCCCTTTTTCCAACATGTGGTTTAAAGGCGCAGCAAGTTTGGATATTTGACGATTTAAGGGGCCGAATGGCAAAAGAAGAATTACTCGAAATGCGCGGGACAGTACGTGAGCTGCTGCCAAACGCGATGTTCCGTGTCGAGCTGGAAAATGGCCACGAAGTGTTGGGCCATACCGCCGGAAAAATGCGCAAAAACCGCATCCGCGTCCTCGTGGGTGATGAGGTTTTGTGCGAACTGACCCCTTATGATCTGACCAAAGGCCGGATCACGTACCGCTTTAAATAAGGGCGGCAGACCTTGGGTCTGAACCCTGCACTCATATTGGCATCATCCAGCCCGCGCCGGCGCGAATTGCTTGCGCGGCTTGGCGTTGTGCCCGATCGCATAGCTTCGCCGGACATTGACGAAACACCGCGCAAGGGCGAAGTGCCGCGCGTCTATGCGCTGCGTATGGCCGAGGAGAAGGCTGTCGCCGTTCCGCGCGCAACAGGTGAAATTGTCATTGCAGGCGATACGACCGTTGCGGTCGGCCGCCGTATCCTGCCGCAGGCTGCCGATGGCGATATGCAACGCGGGTTTCTGGAACTGTTAAATGGCCGCCGCCACCATGTTTTGAGTGCGGTTGCCGTCATTGACGCGGACGGACGGATGCGCAGCCGCCTTTGCGACAGCATCGTCCGTTTCAAACGGCTCTCGGCCGAAGAAATCGAAAGCTACATCGCCTGTGGCGAAGGGCTGGGCAAAGCCGGTGGCTATGCCATTCAGGGCAGGGCAGAGGCGTTGATTGACTGGATGGCGGGCAGCCATTCGGGCGTTGTTGGCTTGCCGCTGTATGAAACGCGCACCTTGCTGCGCGCATCGGGCTATACGCTTGCCTGAACTATGGCGCGATGATGCGCCGGGCGAACGCCGCGCCGCCTGCGTTGAAGGCGGTAAAATCGTCGCGATACATATTCAGCGTGATGCGCATTGGGTGCTTGGCGAATGCGGCACAGGCCGTGTCGACCGGCGCACGCCGGCGGGCGCCTATATCATTGCCGACGATGGCAGCGAAGTTTTGCTGCGCAGCAAAACGGGCGTGGCCGAAGGCACAAAAGTGGCGTTTGAAGTGACGCGGGAAGCCATTGCCGAGCCTGGCCGGATTAAGCCGCCCGAGGTTAGCTTGCGCGATTCCTTGCCCGCGGACCCTTTGTCGAAAGATGGCCTTTGGGAACAGCGTCTGGCTGCTTTTGGCAGCTCGATTGCTCCGCAAACTATCGATGAGGGCTTCGATACAGCCATTGCAGGCTATACGCAGATTGGTGATGTCATCATCAGCTTTCAACGCACGAAGGCCGGATTGGTATTCGATGTCGACGGTATCGGCGATGCCTTTGCCATTAACCGCATCGCTGCCGGGGAAATCGCGCGGCTGCTCCGCCTGTATCAGGTCGGTGCGATGGTCATGATCGATTTTGTGTCGATGGAGGCCAAAGCCCAGCGCGCGGAAAT
>JAIXYC010000158.1 GCA_027490455.1 Sphingomonadales bacterium | reverse complement strand
GGCGGTGTTGCCGTGATCAAGGTCGGTGGTTCGACCGAAGTTGAAGTGAAAGAGCGCAAGGACCGCGTTGACGATGCGCTGCACGCAACCCGCGCAGCCGTTGAAGAAGGCATCGTCCCAGGCGGCGGTACTGCACTTCTGTATGCAACGAAGGCTCTCGACGGCCTCAAGGGCGTCAATGACGACCAGACACGTGGTATCGACATCATCCGCAAGGCGATTGTTGCTCCATTGCGTCAAATCGCAGCCAACGCCGGATATGACGGTGCAGTTGTCTCGGGCAACCTGCTTCGTGAAAACGACGAAACCATGGGCTTCAACGCATCAACCGATGTTTACGAAAACCTCGTGGCATCGGGCGTTATCGACCCAACCAAGGTTGTCCGTACAGCGTTGCAAGACGCGGCATCGGTTGCTGGTCTGTTGATCACCACCGAAGCTGCGATTTGCGATGCGCCAGAAGATAAGGCTGCTGGCGCCGGCGGCATGCCAGGCGGCATGGGCGGAATGGGCGGCATGGGCGGTATGGACTTCTAATAGTCCAACGCTTTTTGAAGCACAGATAATGGGCCGGAGGGGAAACCTTCCGGCCTTTTTTGTTGTGGTGTTATTGTGTGCCGCGGCGTTGTTCGGCGATGCGTTCGGCGGTGAGGAGCAAAGCTTCTAGGTCGGCCAGATCGATATCGAAGCTTTCATGCGCTTCCTGCACGGCCTGATCGATATCGGCCCGCAAAAGGCCAACGGGCAGGGCGGGCGCAGGAACCGCGCGGTGCGGATAGCTATGGCCGCTGAACCGGTGGAATAACCAGCCGGCCGCGAGCAATGCCGCGGAATTGGCGGCGACAATCGACATTGGGTATACATAGCCCGCATCGACAATGGCTTGGCCGCCCAAAATGGTCGTGAGTGCGACCGCGCCGCTGGGCGGATGAAGACAACGCAACAACGACATCAATGTTATCGACGCGGCAACGGCAATCGCGATGGCGGCAAAGGTGACGGGTACCATATGCAGCACCGTCACGCCGACCAACGCGGAAATGACATTGCCGCCGAACACGGGCCAAGGCTGCGCCAATGGGCTTGCTGGCACCACGAATACAAGCACCGCCGATGCGCCAATGGGCGCAATCAGGAACGGTAAAGCCGGGAACATGTCCTGAACGCCAAGTCCCGCAAGCGCCGCGACAAGCACGCCAAGGCCAGCACCGGCACATGCGATCAACCGGTCATGCAAGCTTGCCCCGGCACGTTTCGGTACGAAAAAACGCCACCGGCCCGATGTTTCTCCGGTTGCCATGCGCTTATGCGCTCATGCGCTGCAACATCTCGCCCATTTTCTGGTGGAGCATATTCATTGCCTTTAACGGCCGAACCATGACCTTGAAATGGGTGATGAGGCCATCATCATCACAGCTAATCATGTCGATGCCATTGATCGCAATCCCGTCGATCACGGTTTGGAATTCAAGGATGGCGCTGTTTTCGCGGTGCCATTCGCCGACATAGGCAAATTCGGCATTGCCTAGCGTGTGGCCAGCGGCGGCGAGATATTTGGCGGTGATTGCCTTGCCGACTTGCGGTGAGTGCACGACGGGGCTTTCGAAAACGCAATCGTCGTGCAGGACGGCGGATATCGTATCAACATCGCGTGACAGGGCAACTTCGTGCCAGATTTCGGCGGGGTTATGGGGCATGTCATGTTCTCCTATACCGTAAGTGCTGAGCCTGTCGGGGGTGCGCCTGTCGGGTGTGGCGCCACAACCGATAAGCGCCCTTCGACGGACGCAGCCGCTTTGCAGCTGCTGCTCAGGGCTACGGTGGTTGTTAATATCCCAGATTGAGGTTTACCATTGGCTCCAACGGCGCGCCTTGGCGGTAGCGTTCGAGATTTTCGAAAAAGCGTGTGGCGGAACGGACGAACATCTTGTCCTGCGCGCGGCCCGACAGGTGCATGGTGACATGCGCGTTGTCGAGGGTCCATAACGGGTGGTCGGCGGGCAAAGGTTCAGGCGTCGTCACATCAAGGAAGGCATTGGCAATTTGCTTGTCCTGTAACGCGGCGACCAATGCATCCTGATCTATAACGGAACCGCGCGCGATGTTGATGAGCGTTGCGCTATTTTTCATCGCGGCAAGTTCGTCTGCGCCAATCATGCCGTCGGTTTCCGCGGTGGCGGGAACGGCAAGGATGATCCAGTCAAAATCGCCCAATTGCGCGCGCCATTGATCGGGCGTCAGCGTGTTTGGACCCGCGGAGCGGCGCACAATGGTGACATCGACGCCAAAGGGTTTCAGCCGCTCTTCAATCAGCTTTCCAATCGCGCCATAGCCCAGCAGCAAGGCTTTGGAACCGAACAGTTCAACCTTGCCGGGCGAATCGAGCAGCCATTCGCGGCGCTCCTGCGCACGGACAACTTCGCGGTAGTTCTTCGCGACGGTCAGCATGCCCATGACGACATATTCGGCGATGGTGATCGCGTTAATGCCTGCGCCATTGGTGACAACACAGCCCTGCGCCTTCAATTGCGCCAGCGGCATGCCGTCGACGCCGGCATAAATGCTGTTCAGCCATTTCATATTGGTCGCGGCATTGATGACCGTGGCCATATCGCCCTTGTCATACATGTCGAACCAGCCAATTTCTGCCTGCGGCGCGAGGGCGAGCGCCTCTTCCTTCGACATGAAGAAATGCGGCTCGATCCAGTCGGGCAAGCGCGGTTCAATGAGGGGGCGCACAAGGCCCGACATTACAAGTTTCGTTTTGGTCATGCGGCAAAAGCCTTCCAAGTGACAAAGATTAAGAACGGCATGCCGACAAGATCGGTCATGGCAATGGTTTTCAGCGGGGGCGGGGAGCCAGCAGACCAATAGAGTATCAAGAATGACATCATGCTGACGCCGACGCCAACGCTGGCCATGCGGCGGCTCGCAGGGTCAAAAGCAGCCCAGACAGCAAGCAGAAAGATAACGAGGAAAAGCGCAGCGCGATGATGCAGCAACAGAAACAAGGGGTTGTCGCTAGCGACGCGGTAAAGCTGCCCGATCATCGCCGGACGGAACAATGCCAGCGCGGGCAACGCGTGGATAGCTGCAAGGACAAGCCAGGCAATTTTCAGCATCATATATCCAACTTCCAATCCCAACCAAGCGGGTCGCCGTCCATGACTTCAACGCCTTTGGCGATGAGGTCGTCGCGGATGGCATCGGACTTGGCAAAGTCTTTTTCGGCGCGCGCGTCTTTGCGTGCGGTGAGGGCGGTTTCGATTTCGGCTTCGGTGATGACAGCGGCTTTGGGCCGGATGCGTAGGTCGGTGCGGCTTAATGTAAGAAGATTTAAGCCCAGAACTGCGTCCATCTCGGCAATCGCAGCAAGATGCTGTGCAGCGTCGACCTTCTTCAAGCCGATGAGCGTTTCTAGCGATGTTATTGCGACAGCCGTGTTGAGGTCATCTGAAACAGCCGCCGCAAAATCGTTAAGCGCCGCTGAAATCCCCGGAGCAACGTCACCCTGAACTTGTTTCAGGGTCTTACTTTCCGACGTCGCTAAGTAAGATGCTGAACCAAGTTCAGCATGACGGGCCTTGAAGTTTGAGACCCCCATCACCATCCGCTTCAACCGCACCAGCGCAGCCTGCAAACCGTCCCAGCTAAACTCCAGCTCGCTGCGGTAATGCGCTTGCAGGCACATCAGGCGGTAGGCGAGGGGGTGGAAGCCTTTGTCGATCAGCAATTGCACGCGCAGGAACTCGCCCGACGATTTGCTCATCTTGCCGCTGCGTTCGATCAGGAAATTATTGTGCATCCAAAACCGTGCGCCGCTGTGGTCACTGCCGCAGCGCGCCTGATTTTGCGCGATTTCATTGGGGTGGTGGATTTCGCGATGGTCGATGCCGCCGGTGTGGATGTCAAACGGCAGGCCAAGCAGCGCCTCTGACATCACAGAGCATTCCAGATGCCAGCCCGGCGCGCCCTTGCCCCATGGGCTGTCCCATTCCATTTGCCGCGTTTCGCCCGCGGGCGTCTTGCGCCAAATGGCAAAGTCGGCGGCGTGGCGTTTGCCTTCGACCTCGTCGATGCGGCCTTCTCCGTCCTCGGTCTTGGCGCGCGCCAATGCGCCATAATTGGCAACGGTCGAGGTGTCGAAATACAGGCCAGATTCTAGTTCGTAGCAATGCTTGTCGGCAATGCTTTCCGCATAGGCGATCATCGCGGGTACATATTCGGTCGCGATGGACCAATGCGCGGGCTGACGGATGTTCAGCGCCTTGATGTCTTCCCAATAAGCTTGCGTATAATGCTTTGCGATGTCCCAGATCGACTGCGCCTTCTCCGCCGCCATCTTCTCCATCTTGTCTTCGCCCGCATCGGCGTCGTCGGTCAGATGGCCGACATCGGTGATGTTGATGACATGGGTGAGCTTATAGCCCTTATATGACAGCACCCGGCCAAGCGTGTCGGCAAAAACATAGGCGCGCATGTTGCCGATGTGTGGGTAATTATACACCGTCGGGCCACAGGTATAAACCCGCGCCTCACCGTCATGGACGGGTGTGAAGGTTTCCAGTTGCCGGGTCAGGCTGTTGAAGAGTTTAAGCTCGGACATGGATGGTTCCTTGCGTTGCCAAATTGGAATCGTCAACACTCACCGTAGCCCTGAGCCTGTCGAAGGGCGCTTATCGGTGTTGCGCTGCAGCCGAGAGGTGCCCTTCGACGGACGCAGTCGCTGCCTGCTGCTCAGGGCTGCGGTAATGTTTTGAAACCCGTCCCAGCGGATCGCTTGCTCACGCCGCGGCGTAGCTGTGCGAAAGGCAAGCCTATTCCTCGTCAAACAAGCCGGCGAGTTGTTCGATCATCGTGCCGCCCAATTGTTCAACGTCCATGATGGTGACCGCGCGTTTGTAATAACGGGTGACGTCATGGCCGATGCCGATCGCGACCAATTGCACGGGCGATCGCGTTTCGATCATCTCGATAACCTTGCGCAAATGCTGTTCCAGATAGCCGCCATGGTTGACCGACAAGGTGCTGTCATCGACGGGCGCGCCGTCGGAAATCACCATCAATATGCGGCGGTCTTCGGCGCGCGCGATCAGGCGGTTGTGCGCCCACAGCAGTGCTTCGCCATCGATATTTTCTTTCAGCAAGCCTTCGCGCATCATCAGGCCAAGGTTGCGCTTGGCATGACGCCATGGCTCATCGGCTTTTTTGTAAACGATGTGGCGCAAGTCATTGAGGCGGCCGGGCATGGGTTGCCGTCCAGCCGCGAGCCAATCCTCACGCGCTTGCCCGCCTTTCCACGCACGGGTGGTGAAGCCCAATATCTCGGTTTTAACGCCGCAGCGTTCCAGCGTGCGCGCCAATATGTCGGCGCTGATCGCCGCGATGCTGATTGGCCGTCCACGCATCGATCCGCTGTTGTCGATGAGCAAGGTCACCACCGTGTCGCGGAAATCGGTTTCGCGTTCGACCTTGTACGACAGCGAGCTGCCCGGCGAGACGACGATGCGCGCGAGCCGCGCTGCGTCGATCATGCCTTCTTCCTGATCGAAATCCCAACTGCGGTTTTGCTGCGCCATCAGGCGGCGTTGCAGACGGTTGGCGAGCTTTGTCACCACCGATTGCAGGTTGGACAATTGCTGGTCGAGATAAGCGCGCAGCCGGTTCAGCTCTTCTTCGTCGGCAAGCTCGGTCGCGGTGATGGTCTCGTCATATTTGGTTGACCAGATTTTGTAATCGCTTTGCGGCAGATGGTTCCAATTGCGGCGTTGCGGGGTGACGGGTTGCATGCCGTCATCGCCCATTTCGCCGTCGGCACCGTCCTGATCGTCCATATCCTGGCCGTCATAATCGGCCTCGGTTTCTTCGCCTTCGCCCTGTTGCGGTTCCGCGCGCGCTTCGGCTTGGCCGGCTTCGCCTTCGCCATCATCATCGCTGTCGCCATCGTGGTCTTGGCTGTCCTCGGCATCATCGCCGCCTTCATCCGCGTCTGACGGATCGACGTCGCCCTCGGTCAGGTTCAGATGCTCGAGCATCGATTGCGTGAGCGCGGCAAATGCACCCTGATCATCAAGCGCGAGGGCAAGTGCATCAAGGTCGCTGCCTGCCTTTTCCTCAATCCAGCCGCGCAGCATATCGACGCCAGCAACCGCCGCGTCCGGTATTGGCGCGCCCGTCAGGCGTTCGCGCACGATAAGCGATAATGCGGTCGAAATAGGAACTTCGTCAGCGGACTGTGCGCGGCTGATCGGGTCGGTGCGCAATTTGAGTTCAAGCGCATGGCCAAGATTTGCGGCGATCCCTGCCATATTGCGGGAACCCAATGCCTCAACGCGCGCATTTTCCACCGCGTCAAATGCTGCACCCGCAATGACTTCGGATGGACGCAAGGCGGCATGGCGCGCGGCATTATGGTGCTTGATCTTCAGTGAGAAGCTGTCGGCAAAGCCACGTGCTTCGGCGACTTGGTCAGGCGGCAACAACCGGCCGGGCATAGGCACTTTGAAATTTTTGCCCGCTTGCGTCGGGGCATCGGCGGTGAACGCAAGTTCAATCTCCGGCTCATGCGCGAGTGCGCGGGCCGTGCCGGTCAGGACTTGTTTGAACTGTTCAAGTGGAGATTCGTTCGCCATCAATCCGCCACCCGCTTACATGCCGCTGCAATCTCTTCTTTCGTCGGCTTCACCGGCGCGCGCAGCGTAAAGACATGCGCTTGCGCAGTGGCCACACGATCTTCGGTTGTCCGCGCGCCATTCACGACCGCGGCAAAATCCTTGCACACGGCAAGGCTGCGCAAATAATCGCTATGGCCAGCGCCGCCGCCCGATACGTCGGTGGTGTCAATGATGGTAAAACCCGTTTTGGCAGGCTCTGTCTCATATTTGGTCTTTGTCGCAAAGCAACGCTGCGGCAGCCCTTTGGCTTTCAAATCCTTGGCTTCGAACGGACTGAAGCAATAGGGTGATCCCAGGCGCGGATAGCCATGGACAGCGCGCGACACGGCAAGTGCGCGGTCGCTGAGCGAGGCGTAGACGGTCACGCGCCGGTCGTTGTTGACGCGGCGGGCGGCCAAGACTTCTTCAGCGATATCGCGTTCGAAATCTTCACGATCAACATCCGGCGAGGCCAATATAATGTTGGAAATATTGCTGGAATCCGCATTGGTCGATGTGCGGTCGACATATTCCACGGCAGGCGTGACAAGCCGTGCGCCAAGCGAATGCGAGACAATGACGATCTCCTTGACCCATTCGGTTCGCGCCAATTTGGTCAGGAAGTTCCGGAAATTGCGCTGGTCCCAATACATGTTGGTTTCATCAACGGCATAGCTCAACAGATTGCCCTGCGAGGGCCAGCTATAATGGATAATCGGGCCGCCAAAATTGCTCATTGCGCCAATCTGGACGGTGTCGCGGGCGGTGGTTTGCAATGTTTCGCGATAGCCATGCACATATAAAAGGACGCGGCCGTTGCGCAGGTTCGCGGCATCACGCAGACCATCCCACCATGCGTCTTCCGGCTGAAACGCGACAGGCACCACCAACTGCTTGTCACCCTTGGCGGGCTTGATCGTTTCTGGTGGCGAGAACCGGCCAAATCGAACGCGGTCGGCGCGATGGTTGGTCAGTTTAATAGTATCGCCACGACAATCGGGCAGGCGGCTGGTGACGATGAAATAATCTTTTCCGCTGACCGATGCGCTGTCATTTTGCGCCGGGTTACAGCGCGGGTTTTCCGCCAGCACATTGTGGGGAATGTCGCCATATTCGACAGCCACAGTGCAGCCAGCCAGCAGCATCGGCAAAAGGAGAAGGGGAGCTTTGCGCATTATTTCCCTTTAGGATTGGCTGCGCGCCATGCCTTTACCGCGTTCAGTGCGCCGGACACATGACCCTTCACGCCCAATTCGGAATACGCGAACAACACCTTTCCATCAGGTGCAATCACATACGTCGTGCGGTTCGATCCGCCCATGATGGGCAGGCTGACCTTATAGTTTTTGATGACGGGTTTGGACGCGATGCCAACGGTGAATTTGTTGCGGCATGCCTCCACCGAAAAACGCTTCAACGTGTCGATATTGTCCGCCGACATGCCAATGATGGATGCGCCATAGGCCGCAAAATCGTCGGCTGCTTCGGAAAATTCATGCGCCTCGACCGTGCAGCCCGCGGTGAATGCCTTGGGATAGAAATATAAAACGACAGGACCGCGTTTCAGGGCCTTGTTCAAATTATAGGTATAAACGTCGCCCGCCAAAACAGCCTGCGTGGTGAAATCGGTTGCGCGTGTGCCGGGCTTGAGCGCAGCGAATGCAGGCGATGCGCTAAGTGCGAGCGCCAGAATAAGAGCAGTGCGTTTCATAAATGGTCCCTTCAACGGTGTTTCGGCGAAATGGCCAACGTGCTTATGACTTGCCAACCACGCTTTCGGGCAGATCCTGACCAAAGACGCGCTGATAATACTCTGCGACCAAAGCGCGTTCTGCATCGTCACATTTGTTGAGGAACGACAGGCGGAACGCAAAGCCGACATTTTTGAAAATGGCGGTGTTTTGGGCCCATGTGATAACGGTGCGTGGGCTCATGACGGTCGAAATATCGCCATTGATAAAGCCCTGACGCGTCATTTCGGCGACCTTCACCATGTTGGCGACGGTCGCGGCATCGGTGCCCGATGCCTTGGCCAAAACGATTTCGCTTTCGACCTGCGCAGGCAGATAGTTCAGGCCAACGACAATGTTCCAACGGTCCATCTGACCCTGGTTGATCGCTTGCGTGCCGTGATACAGCCCGCTTGTGTCGCCAAGGCCAACGGTGTTGGCGGTCGCGAACAGGCGGAAATATGGGTTCGGACGAATGACGCGGTTCTGGTCAAGCAACGTCAGCTTGCCCTCGGTCTCCAACACGCGCTGGATCACGAACATTACGTCCGGACGGCCAGCGTCATATTCGTCGAACACCAAAGCGGTCGGTGTCTGCAGCGCCCAAGGCAACAGGCCTTCGCGGAATTCTGTGACTTGCTGTCCATCGCGCAGAACGATGGCATCGCGGCCGATAAGGTCGATGCGGCTGATATGCGCATCCAGGTTGATACGGATGCACGGCCATTTCAAACGCGCGGCGACCTGTTCGATATGCGTCGATTTACCTGTGCCATGGTACCCCTGAACCATCACGCGGCGGTTATGGGCAAAGCCAGCAAGGATCGCGAGCGTGGTGTCGGGGTCAAAGACATAGCTGTCGTCGGTGTCAGGAACACGCTCATCGGCGACTGAAAACGCAGGACATTCCATGTCGACGTCGATGCCGAACATTTCGCGCACGCTGACCATCTTGTCAGGGGCGGCAAGGATGGTCGTGTCGCTGCTGTTGGGCTGGATATTTGGAATGTCAGTCATGTCGTTCTCGTCAAATAAAGGCGGGCGATGTTTTAAGGTGCGTATAGGCAGCAATGACGTCTTGCAAAGCCTTTTCATAAGACCGGTTGCCGCCATTTTTATCAGGATGATAGGCGCGGACCTTGGCCGAATAGGCGCCGCGTAATGCGCGCCTATCCGCATCCTCGCCAAGCCCTAGCGTCTTGAGCGCTTTGCGGTCCTCAGGCGACAGGAACTGCCCGTCGGCGCGTTCCTTGGGCATGCGTGATCGAAAACGGGTGGATATGGCATCCAACGGGTCTTTAAAGTCCGCCCATTTGGGCGGCGAATCGACACTGCCGCTGGCACGAAAGGCACGGGTTTCGCTTGGCCACACATTTATCGGGCTTTGCGCTTCCATGATTTGTTCGGCGGTCATGCCGGCAAACCAGTTATAGCCTGCATTAAACTGCCGGACATGTTCAAGGCAGAGATATTGATAGTCGCCGGGGCCGTTGGCCGACGCAAGCTGACCATGCGGGTCAGGCGCGCGAAATTCGCCTGCCTCACGACAGTGCGGATGCGCGCAATGCCGCTGCGCACCGCGAACGCGGCCGTGAAATCGGTCAAAGGGCTGCCTCGAATCCATAATTCCCCTTGGCGAAAAACTGCGGATATGGGAATACAGAGCTTATGGAAAAAGGCCCTGCACACATTGAAATGGAAACGCTGCTGACGGCAGCATTTGCACCCACACATCTCGCGGTCATCAACGACAGCGCAAAGCATCATGGCCATAGTGGCGACGATGGCTCGGGTGAATCGCACTTCACGGTGGAAATAGAGAGCGCTGCATTTGCGGGCGTGTCCCGCCTGATGCGGCAGCGGATGGTGAACAAGGCGCTGGGTGATATTCCTGGAACGCGCGTCCACGCGCTGGCGATCAAGGCTAGTGCACCGGGCGAATAGCCGCTAGCCCCAAGTGCAAACGAAACGACGGTCCAATGCGGGAGAGACGAAAATGCCAAAGCTGACCTATGCCGTTCTGATCGCTGGCCTATGCGCGTCATCAGCGCATGCAGCCGAAACGACCGTCAATCGTCCCAAGGTCTATAGCGACATTGTTGCATGCCGTGCCTTTGCAGATGCCGCTGCGCGCTTGGAGTGCTTTGACGCGGCCAGCAAGTCGTTGGAGGAGGCGACCGAAAGCCGACAGGTCGTGTTGCTTGATCAAGGCGACGTGCGGAAGACCAAGCGGTCGTTATTTGGTTTCTCCTTGCCCAAAATTCCGTTCTTCGGCGAAAGCGACGAGGAACAGGACGAGGAGTACAAGCAGATTGAGGGCGAGATCGACGGTATTCAAGCACTTAGCAACGGTCGGTATCAGTTTGCGGTAAAAGACGCTGGCACATGGCAAACCACGGAAGGCAGCTGGTTCATTCTGAAGAACGGGCAAAAGTTTAAAATCAAACGTGGCGCGGTTGGCAGCTATATGCTGGTGATTAACGGCAGAGCGATGCGCGTTAAGCGCGTTAACTAAAGGCCAATTTGGCGTATATTATGCCGGAGCGAAGCGTCGAGATGTTCCACCTGCGCGCAGATTTCTTGCAATCAAAATGGGCGTGTTTGCGTTTAGAGAAATACGCGGTCCAACACCTATCGCAATTCTAGAAGGCAAATCATCATGACCGAATTAAACCATCATCGTTTTTCCCTTTCAACCGGGATTGAAATGGATGCGTTTACGGCAGGTGATCCTGCCAACCCCGCGATTATATTCTTGCACGGATTTCCGGAATCGCACCGCACATGGCGGCACCAGATGGCCCATTTTTCGGACCGTTTTTTCTGCATTGCGCCGGATCAGCGCGGCTATCGCAATTCATCAAAGCCGCAAAATGTCGATGCCTATACGGCGGACAAGTTGACCGCGGATATCTTTGCCCTGGCCGACGCGCTTGGCATCCAAAATTTCATCATTGCGGGACATGATTGGGGCGGCGCGATTGCATGGAGTGTTGCGCTAAATGGTCAGCCGGGCGGACTTAACCCCGCATGGGCAGGCCGCGTGACGCGTGCAATCATCGCCAATGCGCCGCATCCCTATCTGTTCCAGCGGTTGATGATTAACGACATGCAGCAGCGGGCAGCCAGCCAATATATCCGTGCGTTTCGTGACCCCGCAAATGATGCTGTGGTGCGTGAGGCTGGCTTAACCGGTTTGCTGCTGAAGACAATTAGCTGGGATAAACCAAGCGCCATGGAGCCCGAAGAGCGGGCGGCGTTGTTGAAAGATTGGCAAGACCGCGATGCGTGCTTTGGCATGCTCAATTGGTACCGCGCATCGGCAATATATGTGCCAGCGATGGATGAAGACGCCGAAATGCCTGCCTTTGCCGCAAGCGAATTTCCGAAGCTGATGATCCCGACATTAATTGTCTGGGCGATGGATGACCTCGCGCTGCCCGCAAGCAACATCGAGGGCATCGAAAAATTGGTGCCACATGTGACGATTGCCCCCGTCGAGGATTGCGGTCATTTCGTCATTTGGGAACAGCCGAAGGCGGTGAATGCGGCTATAGACGCATTTTTAAACTGACTTCAAAGTGTATGAACCGATATTGGCGATCGTGAAATCGAGGGGCAAATAGGGCTTCTGCCATATTGCCCTTTCTGCGCGCGGCCCCTAAAGCCCGGCCATTGTGACTGAACGCATCATCTTTGCAATCCCCAAGGGACGGATTCTCGACGAGGCTTTGCCGCTTATGCAAGCGGCGGGTATCGAGCCTGAGCCAGCGTTCTTTGACGAGAGCAGCCGCGCGTTGCTTTTTGCGACCAATAATCCCGCAATCAGCATCATTCGCGTGCGCGCTTTTGATGTTGCGACCTTTGTAGCCCATGGCGCGGCGCATATTGGTATTGTCGGTTCCGACGTGATCGACGAATTTGATTATTCGGAGCTGTACGCCCCCGTTGACCTTGGCATTGGCCGCTGCCGCATTTCGGTTGCGATGCCGCAGGGCGCGGTTGACGATGTTCAGGCAGGGCATATCCGCGTCGCAACCAAATATCCGGCGACCACCGCGCGCTATTATCATGCACGCGGTATTCAGGCCGAATGCGTCAAGCTGAACGGTGCGATGGAGCTGGCGCCTTCGCTTGGCCTTTCGGGACGCATTGTCGATCTCGTGTCGTCGGGCAAGACGCTCGCAGAAAACGGATTGGTCGAAACGGCTATTATCTCGCAAGTTTCGGCGCGGCTGATCGTCAATCGTGCGGCCTTTAAAATGATGAGCGGCACTATTCCTGCGTTGGTGCAGACGTTCCGCGAATTGTCGGGCGCACGTGCAGCGGCTTAACGCATCTGACGCGGGCTTTGCTGACGCATTTGATGCGATGGTAAATGGCCGGCGTGAGGCGGATGCCGCTGTCTCCAGCGTCGTCACGCAAACCATCCGTGATGTCCGCGCGCGCGGCGATGTGACTTTGGCCGAAATGACCCAGCGGTTTGACGGCTTTGACCTGAATGCGGCGGGTTGGCAAATCGATGCCGCGCAGTGCAAGGCGGCATATGAGGGCCTTGCGCCCGATTTGCGCGATGCACTGACGCTCGCGGCAAAGCGGATAGAGGCCTATCACAAGGCGCAGTTGCCCGAAAACCGGGACTATCGGGATGCTGATAATGTGCGTTTGGGCGCGCGTTGGTCGGCGGTTGATGCGGCGGGGGTTTATGTGCCCGGTGGCCGTGCCGCCTATCCATCGTCCGTACTTATGAATGCGATCCCTGCGAAGGTTGCAGGGGTAGAGCGCATTGTAATGGTCACGCCAACACCCGGCGGAGAGACAAACGAAACGGTTATGGCAGCGGCCTATCTGGCTGGTGTCGACGAAATCTGGCGCGTCGGCGGCGCGCAGGCGATTGCGGCGCTCGCTTATGGTACGGAGCGTATTCGCCCCGTTGATGTCATTACCGGCCCCGGCAATGCATGGGTCGCCGAAGCCAAGCGTCAGCTTTATGGCGTGGTCGGCATCGATATGGTTGCCGGCCCGTCCGAAATATTGGTGGTCGCAGATGCAAAGAATGATCCCGAATGGATTGCCGCAGACCTGTTAAGCCAGGCCGAGCATGACCCCACAAGCCAATCGATTTTGTTCACCGATGATGCCGGTTTTGCCGACGCAGTCGCAAAAGCCGTTGATGCCCAGATTGCAACACTCGCAACCGCCGCCGTCGCGCGGCAGAGCTGGGATGATTTCGGTGCGATAATCCTCGTCGACGATCTGGAAGGCGCAATGCCGCTGGTCAACCGCTTGGCGGGGGAGCATTTGGAGCTTGCGGTGGACGATGACCGCGCCGAACGGCTTTTCGATTTGGTGCGGCACGCAGGTTCGGTTTTCTTGGGCCGTATGACGCCAGAGGCGATTGGCGATTATGTTGCCGGACCCAACCATGTGTTACCCACGGGACGCCGCGCGCGATTTGCGTCGGGCCTGTCGGTTCTCGATTTCATGAAGCGCACCAGTTTTATCGCGCTCGATAAAGCCGCCATCAATGCTATAGGCCCGGCAGCGGCAACGCTCGCCGATGCCGAAGGTTTACCCGCCCATGCGGCGAGTGTCAGGAAAAGATTATGAGTGCCAATAACGCAAGTGCGAAATCAAAATCCCGTTCGGCAGCGCGCCTCGCGTCGGTGCAGGCGCTGTACCAGATGGATATGGAAAATATCGGCATTGCGCGCCTTTTGAATGAATTCCATTCGCACCGTTTGGGGCAGGAAATTGAAGACGCACAATATGCGGACGCCGATGCCGACTTTTTCGACGACGTCGTATCCGGCGTTGATGCCCGCCGCGCAGAAATTGACCTGCTCGTTGATGCCAAGCTTGGCGAACAATGGAAGATGGGGCGTCTGGACAAGACGATGCTTCAGCTTTTGCGTTGCGGCACCTATGAATTGATTGCGCGCCCTGATGTTCCCACAGCGACGGTGATCGACGAATATCTCGACGTCGCGCACGCCTTTTTCGACAAGAAAGATGCGAAGTTCGTCAATGGTTTGCTGGACGCCGTGGCGAGAGATGTCCGGGCATAGGTCTAGTATCGTCGTCCTGAACTTGTTTCAGGACCACATGCTGCGGTTGTTTGTTATCCCGAAACACGTTCGGGATGACGAAATGGAATATGTATGACTACCGAATCCGCCTTCATCAACATATTGCGCGGCTTTGCGAAAGATCCCGCGGCGCGCGGGCTTATGGATGACGCTGCGGTCGTTGAAGTCGGCGACAGCTGCCTGATCATCACGCACGACATGATGGCCGAAGATGTGCATTTCAGATCCAATGCAAATCCCGCCGATGTCGCGTGGAAACTGGTCGCCTCGAACCTTTCCGACCTCGCGGCGAAGGGTGCTTTGCCCATTGGCGTGCTGCTTGGCTTCATGCTTGGCGATGATGATTGGGACAGGGCGTTTGCCGCCGGTCTGGAAAAGGTGCTTGGCCATTATGGCGTTCCCTTGCTTGGCGGGGATACGGTTTCCAACCGTGGCGACAAGCGTGCGCTTGGGCTAACCGCGCTTGGTATTGCGACAAATCGCCCGGTGCCTTCACGCGCGGGCGCGCAGGTCGGCGACATCGTGTACGTTACCGGAACATTGGGCGATGCGCTTGCCGGGTTTGAGCTGATCGACGCAGGCTTTGACGAGGTTGGCGCGCTTGCCGATGCGTTCAACCGGCCACAGGCGCGCTTGGCCGAAGGGCAGAAGCTCGCGCCATTTGTCCAAGCGATGATGGATATATCCGACGGGCTTTTGATTGATGCAGAGCGCATGGCGACCGCCAGCAGGCTGGGCATCGAAATTGACCTCGCGCGCATTCCCTTGTCGCCTGCTTATATCAGCTATCGCACAGACAGCCTGGAAAGCCGAATGCAGGCCGCAAGCTGGGGCGATGATTATGAGCTTTTGTTCTGCGCGCCGGCGGACGCCCGCATAAATGTCGACGCAACCGCTGTT
>JAIXYC010000111.1 GCA_027490455.1 Sphingomonadales bacterium | reverse complement strand
TCACCTGTGAAGGCCAACGACACCGACAAAAAAGCCGCGCCGAAAAAGCCAGCGGCTGCTGCGCCTGCAAAGGCACCTGCCCCCGCTGCACCTTTGCGCGCCCGTGCCGCTGCACCCGTGGCTGAGCCTGCTGCGCCGTCGCGCGCCGATGATGACGCCGCCGCCGAAGCGCCTGCACCGCGCGCATCGTCGATGCCCCGTATTGTTTCGATCGGACCTGGCGGTTTCATGCGTCAGGGCCCCGGCGATCAGCAGGCACCGATTCCACCAGCACCGCCACGCCGCCTTGTGCCCGCAAAGCCAAGCCCGGAAATGGCAGACAAAACGTCGTTGCTGGATTTGAACGAGCGTATTTGCCGTTGGCCCTTGGGGCACCCCGGTGAAGCCGATTTCCATTTCTGCGGTGTCCCGGTAAACCCCGGTTTTCCCTACTGCGTCGAACATTGTGGCCGCGCCTACCAGGCGCAGCTGCCCCGCGGTGTACGCCGTCCCCCGCCACCAATGCCGTTCGGCGGACCACGGGTTCGTTAAGACTAGGGTGAGATAGAGCATGGATCATCCATTTGCGGATCTCATCGGTTTAGCATTGGATCAGCAAGGCGGCGGCAGCAGCACATTTTCGCTGTCGGTCGATGATCGGCATTTAAATCCGCACGGTGTTGTGCATGGCGCTGTCCTCTACGCAATGGCGGATACAGGCATGGGCGCGGCGCTGTATTCGACACTCGATGCTGGATATGCGTGCGCGACAATTGATATTTCGATCAGCTATTTCCGGCCAGTCGCGGAGGGCCAGTTGCTGTGCGAAACCGTTTTGGACAATAAGGGCCGAACCATTGCCCATTTAACCGCCCGTATCACTCAGAATGACAAGTTGGTTGCGCAGGCAAGTGGCAATTTCGCCATTATGTCTACGCCCCCGGAAAGACGCTGATCCGGTTTATTTCCACAGCCGAGTTTCTTTCGGCTGTTGCGCCGCCAACTCTCCCGCGCCTATAGCATTATTATGACCGATGACCTGTTTGGCGGGAGCGCGGCCGCCACTGCCGCATCCAATGATTATACTGCTTCCGCAATTGAAGTGCTGGAGGGGCTTGAGCCGGTTCGCCGTCGCCCGGGCATGTATATTGGCGGCATCGACGAACGCGCCTTGCACCATCTCGCGTCCGAAGTGCTCGACAACTCGATGGACGAAGCCGTCGCCGGCCATGCCAGCCGCATTGAAGTGCATTTGGGCGTTGGCAACCGGCTGACCATCACCGACAATGGCCGCGGCATTCCGGTTGATCCGCATCCGAAATTTCCGGACAAATCGGCGCTTGAGGTCATTCTGACGACATTGCACTCCGGCGGTAAGTTCACCGACAAGTCGTATGCGACGTCCGGCGGCTTGCATGGTGTCGGCGTTTCTGTCGTCAACGCCCTGTCGACCGATACCGTTGTCGAGGTTGCCCGCAACAAGCAATTATATCGCCAACGCTTCGCGCAGGGCCATCCGGTCGGCAAGCTGGAAGAGCTTGGCCCCACGCCCAACCGGCGCGGCACCACCATCGCGTTCACGCCGGACCCTGAAATTTTTGGCGCCGATGCGAAGTTCAAACCCGCGCGCTTGTTCAA
The DNA here is from genome assembly GCA_027490455.1 of Sphingomonadales bacterium. GTDB lineage: Bacteria > Pseudomonadota > Alphaproteobacteria > Sphingomonadales > Sphingomonadaceae > Sphingorhabdus_B. The sequence continues at coordinate 2,925 of JAIXYC010000111.1, read as the reverse complement.
GCTTGCCCGGTCAAAGGCTTATTTGTTCGCTGGCGTCGAAATTCGCTGGCGCTGCGACGCCGAACTCGCAAGCGCAGATGTCCCCGCCGAAGCGGTGTTCCAGTTCCCCGGTGGCTTGTCTGACCATTTGCGCGAACAGCTTGGCACCCGCGCCTGCGCGACCACCGAGTTTTTCTGTGGCACGCAAGATTTCCCCGATGCGCAAGGCCGCGTCGAATGGGCAATTTCATGGCCGCTGTATTCCGATGGATCATATAGCTGGTATTGTAACACCATTCCGACCCCCGATGGCGGCACCCATGAAGCGGGCGTTCGCGCTGCGCTGACCAAGGGCTTGCGCGCCTTTGGCGAATTGATTGGCCAGAAAAAAGCGGCGCAGATATCGGCGGAAGACATTTTCAACGAAGCTGAATTGATGTTGTCGGTGTTCATCCGCAACCCGCAATTCCAAAGCCAGACCAAAGACCGGCTGACGTCACCCGAAGCAACGCGCTTGGTGGAAAACGCCGTGCGGGACCATTTCGACCATTATCTTGCCGACAATATGGAACGCGGCAAGGCGTTGATGGGCTTCATTCTTGAAAAGGTCGACGACCGCCTGCGCCGCAAGGCCGAGCGTGAAGTCAAACGCAAAACCGCGACGTCGGGCCGCAAGGTGCGTCTGCCCGGCAAGCTGACCGATTGTGCGTCGGATGACCCGACCGGCACCGAATTGTTCATCGTCGAAGGCGACAGCGCTGGCGGCAGCGCAAAGCAAGCGCGTGACCGCAAGACGCAGGCGATTTTGCCGATCCGGGGTAAAATCCTGAACGTCGCGTCGGCCACCGCAGACAAAATCCGCGCCAACAATGAAATCGCTGATCTTCAACTCGCGCTTGGCTGTGGCACGCGCAAGGACTGCAACCCCGACAATCTGCGCTATGAACGTATCATCATCATGACCGATGCGGATGTCGACGGCGCGCATATCGCGACGCTGTTGATGACATTCTTCTTTCAGGAAATGTCCGAAATCGTGAAGGCCGGGCATCTCTTCCTCGCGCGGCCGCCTTTGTATCGCCTGACGCATGGCAGCCAAAGCGTATACGCCGCCGACGACGCGCACCGCGCCGAATTGGAAGCGACCGTGTTCAAGGGCAAGAAAGTCGATGTTGGCCGGTTCAAGGGCCTGGGTGAAATGAACCCGAACCAGTTGAAAGAAACGACGATGGACCCCGCGACCCGCTCGCTGATCCGCATTACTTTGCCGCATGAATATGAACGGCGTGCCGTGGTCAATGACCTCGTCGACCGGCTGATGGGCAAAAATCCTGAGCACCGGTTCAACTTCATTCAGGAAAATGCCGCGCAGCTGGATGAGGACACGATTGACGCGTGAGCTGGGCTCACATTGTTAACGTCACGGTGCAGGCGTTTTCAGCCACTCGTTCCGCAAAAGGCCAAAGATCACACTGTCGCGCACCCCAATATGGGTTTCCCACTCTTGGCGCAGATAGCCTTCGCGTTGGAAGCCCAGTTTTTCCAGCAGCTTTATTGAACCCATATTATCAGGATCGGTGTCCGCCATAACGCGGCGCGCGGCGAGGTTCGCAAAGGCATAATCCAAGGCCAGACAAGCGGCTTCATAGGCATAGCCCTTGCCCCAATGGCTGCGTCCGAGAATATAGCCCAGCTCAAAGTTGTTTTTACGGTGCGGCAAAAGAATGACCCATCCTAATGCGACACTTTCATCAAGCGTGATTGCCCAACACACATGACCGGCATCGATTTCTGCATTCCACGCAATATAGCTTTGCGTTTCCGCGATATCCGCATGCGGACCGCTCGACCAATAACGCATAACCGCATCATCGGTCAAAACATCAAAAAGCGCGGGTGCATCGCCCATATTCAATTGCCGGAGAATGAGACGCTCGCTGGCAAGTGTTGGCGCGGTCACTGTGTTAAAGCCTCGACCAAGGCCTTCACCTTTTTCTGCCGCCATTGCGGCAATGGTGCGACCAGCCAATAGGCTTCTTCGCTTTCCTTCGCATTGTCGACCGCGCGTATTTTTCCGCTCGCCAAATCGGCTTCGGCCAAAAGCAGCGGCACGGTGGCCCGGCCCAGCCCGATCGCAGCCGCGTCAATCGCAAGGCCCGCATCGGCGAGCCGAAGTGCGGCCACGCCGTCGGCCACGGGGCAATTGGGCCAGCTGATCGGCGTTTCCGCCCCGCCTTCGGGTGCAGCGACGGTGACATGCGCGCCAGCGGCCAACTTGACACCTTCATGCTCGCCGGGGCCAGTCGCCAGCCGGATCGCGAGGTCCAGATTGGCTTCGGTAAAATCAACAGCCTCGTCCGCTGCGACCAAAGTGAAGCGCGTATCGGGGTTTGCCTTGCTGAATGTGGCCAACCGCGCGGCCAACCATTTGGCGGTAAAATCGCGCGGCGCAGCGATGGTCAGCGAATTGGAGGATTGCCCCGCCTGCATCGCACGGACCGATTCTTCAAACTGCAAAAAGCCGGCACGCAGTGCATCAAGGCCATTTGCCGCCTCGTCCGTGAGCTCAAGCCCCTTGGGCGTACGGCGGAAAAGAACGACGCCCAACATATCTTCCAACGCGCGGATCTGTTGACCGACGGCCGCTGGCGTCACCGCAAGTTCATCCGCCGCCTTGGTAAAGCTTAAATGCCGCGCAGAAGCGTCCAGCACGCGCAAACCATTAAGGGGCAGATGCGTACGCTTCATCGGATGCTCAACGCGCTATGGCCGGTGCGACCAGCGTAAAGCGTGGAATTTCGGCGAGGAAGGTCGTGCCATCTTCACGGATGAAACGATATTGCCCTTCCATCGTGCCGCTGGGTGTCGGCAGCGGGCAGCCCGAGACATAATCATGGCTCTCGCCCGGTTTCAGCAAGGGCTGTTCGCCGACCACGCCATCGCCAT
>JAIXYC010000046.1 GCA_027490455.1 Sphingomonadales bacterium | reverse complement strand
CGGTCGATCATTGGGCTTCAAGAGCCCGTCGCCGGTAAAATCCGGGTTTTCGACGAAGGCATGATCGGCAAGGAAGAGGACGAGGCCAGTGACGTGCGGCGCCGGTGGGGCGTATTGTTTCAAGGTGGCGCGTTGTTTTCCACGTTGACGGTAGCTGAAAATGTGCAGGTCCCGCTGCGCGAATTCTATCCGGATTTCAGCAAGGCATTGCTGGACGAAATCGCGCATTACAAAATTTACCTCAGCGGCCTTCCTGCCGATGCCGCCCATAAATTTCCATCCGAGCTATCCGGCGGTATGCGCAAACGCGCTGGCCTCGCGCGGGCTTTGGCGATGGATCCCGAGCTGCTGTTTTTGGATGAACCAACGGCTGGGCTCGATCCCATCGGCGCTGCAAACTTCGATAATCTGACGCGGGATTTGAAAGAAACCCTTGGCCTCACCGTATTCCTGATTACGCACGATCTGGATACGCTCTATGCAATTTGTGACCGAGTAGCCGTACTCGCGGACCAAAGGGTCATCGCGGTTGGCGCGATTGAGGAATTGTTGGCGATCGATCACCCATGGATTAACGAATATTTCAGCGGACCGCGCGGGCGGGCGGCACGCCGTGGCCATGACAAACACAACAACTCACAACCGCAATTACATCAGCCAGGAAGGTCATAGGACAGTAAGATGGAGACCAAATCCAACTATGTGATGGTGGGCGCTATCACGCTTCTTCTTGTGGCCTTGCTCGCGGCATTCACCGTGTGGCTGTCACGCGCTGGCGAGGGCGGCAAGAAAGAATATGATATATTCTTTCAGCAATCAGTGAACGGTCTTGCCAAGGGCTCAGGCGTCTCCTTTTCGGGCGTGCCTGTCGGCGAAATCCAAAGCATTGAATTGTGGGAGCCCGATCCAGAATTTGTTCGCGTTCGCATCACCATCAAGGACAGCATACCCGTGCTTCTGGGCACCACTGCGACGATCAACGGCGTCGGCTTTACGGGCGTTTCTGAAATTCAACTGGACGGCGCGGTCAAGGGCGCACCTGCTTTGGTATGCCCAGAAGCTAATCCGAAATCAGCATGCCCCACCGGCGTTCCTGTCATCCCCACAAAGCCAGGGGCCTTAGGGGAATTGTTGAACAATGCGCCGTTATTGTTGGAGCGGCTTTCAGCGTTGACCGAGCGGTTGACAAACATTCTGTCGGACAAGAACCAGCAATCCATTGAACAGATATTGGACAATGTCGAAAATCTGTCGGGCACGCTTGCTACACAAGCGCCTGATTTGCGTGCTACAATTCAGGAATCGCGGATCGCATTGCAAAAGGCAGGCCTTGCCGCAGATGAAATCACAAAAATGGCGGGCACCACCAATAAGCTACTGGATAGCGATGGCCGTCCCATGTTGGTTGAACTGCGTAAAACGCTTCGCTCCGCCAATGGCAGTCTGGCTGCGCTGGAAACGACGTTGAACAATGCCAACCCGGCAATTGAAACGCTAAATACGCAGACATTGCCCGAGGTTACGCAATTGGCGCGCGACCTACGCGAACTGTCTGTTTCATTGAAGTCCGTCACCGACAAGGTTGATCAGGGTGGTATTGGCAGCGTCGTCAACGCGCCGGCATTGCCCGATTATCAACCTGGCAGCAGGAAGCAAAAATGATGTTCAGCAAGTTATCCAGCGCACGCTTATTGGCCTTACCCGTCATTCTCAGCCTCGGTGCTTGTGTAAGCTTCGGGACGAAAGCGCCGCCCTCCATGCTCGTGCTGACGGCAGACAACAGCGTGGCTGCAGGCGCAGCCCGAACGGCATCGGTGACGGACGCCTTGGTCATACAAACGCCGGAGGTGCCGCGCAAACTCGACACGAACCGCGTGCCGGTCCAGATTGACGCCAGCAGCATTGCATATGTGAAGGATGCGTTTTGGGCCGACAAGCCGGCCCGGCTGATGCAGCAACTATTGTCCGAAACGGTGTCAGCCAAAACCGGTCATCTTGTGCTCCGTGAAGTCGATGCGGGTGGCAAAGCAGCGCAATTTATCTCGGGCAGCCTATTGGAATTTGGTGTGGACGCCGCAACCAATGAAGCGGTGGTGGTCTTTGACGCGGTAAAAATCACGCGCGGCAACCCAACCGAAAAACGCAGATTTGAAGCCCGTCGACCCGTCACTGCTGTTGAAGCTGAACCTGTTGGCGCTGCGTTGAACGAAGCGGCAAATGACGTGGCGTTGCAGATTGCCGAATGGGCGAACTAAGCGCTTCAGTTTGACCTAACGCGCGAATCCTTCTGGTTCTGGCCAGCCCTTTGCGTATGTCGCCATCACTTTGAATAACGCGCCCATGGATTCACGGGCAACAAGCCTGCTGCGCGCGGCGGAAATCTCCGTGGCCCGATCAGGATTTGCCTGCGCCAAGCTCATGGCACGCTGATCGATACCCAATCCCGACAACCAAGCACCCTGATTGCACGGCCCCGCAACGTTGAGGCCAGATCTTTGTGCGCAGAGCGAAAGCGCATGGAAGTTCACATGTGCCGTCAAATCGCAATGGCCAGGATCCGAAAATGGGTCCGCATATTTGTGATTTTGAACCGCCTGCAACGTGCTGCCCAGCGCTGGCTCAAGATAACCATAATCAATGGTCAACATAGCCCCGCCTTGGCCGGACAGTCGCGTGGAAAGCGTGTCCATCACCGCAGTGGCATCCGGGCACGTTTCGTAAATACTTCCAACCGACGCCATGCGGAACTGTTTAGGAACGAGGGCGTCCGTGGAACGCGGACCCGGCATTGCGGCAAACCGCGGGCTATGATCGGCGACGACAACTCTCTCGTGCCAGCCAGCGTTCGTGGCGATCATCTGCGCTATCGGCAACGCATCAAAAAATTCGTTCGCCACGATAAACAATGGCGCATCGGTTGGCACGGTTTCCACATCATCATGGAAAATAGCTGCGGGCACAGCCGTCAGCTGCTTTTCTCGCAAAGCCGGGCTATTCTCGACAAAATGAACCTCTGGTTCAAATCCGAAACGCTGCATCGTCCGAAGTGCATCGGCAGCCAGCGTGCCCCTGCCCGGTCCAAGTTCGACATAATAACATGACGAAGGACGGCCGCGACGCAACCAGATATCGCTCAACCAAATCCCGACCATTTCGCCGAACATCTGACTAATCTCAGGTGCCGTTATGAAGTCGCCATCGGCACCCAAAGGATCAGCGCGGCGATAATATGCGGTGTTCGCAACCCGCATATATTCGGCAACACTGATTGGGCCCACCGCTTCAATTTGTTGCGCGAGGCAAAGGCTTGTCGTCTGCGCGTCAGGCAGCACTATTACGCTGCCTGCGCGAACCTGCCGTGAATAGAAGGAACAGGCCGATGAGGATCATCGGGGCGGTCAACCACTGCCCCATGCTGAGGCCGCTTGCTTCGACCAGCCACTGTAACTGCTGGTCAGGTTCCCGGAAGAATTCAACCGTAAAGCGGCTAAGGCCATAGATCACAGCCGCCATGCCACACAGGAAGCCGGGTTTGTAGCGTGCATCTGTTTTCCAGAATAACGGCCACATGATTGCGGCCATCAAAAGCCCTTCGAGCGCAGCTTCATATAGCTGGCTTGGGTGCCGCGGCAAATCACCACCATTTGGAAACACGATGGCCCAAGGCACGTCCGTCACGCGGCCCCAAAGCTCATCATTCACGAAATTTGCCAACCGGCCGAAGAAGAGGCCAAACGGGACGCAACATGCGAGATAATCACACACCCGCAGGAACGAGATCTTATGCTTGCGCGCCAAAAGCCAGAGAGCAAAAATGATTCCAATCGCGCCACCATGGAACGACATGCCGCCTTCCCATAACTTGAAGACATCTGCCGGGTTCTGCAAAATCGATGGCTGGTAGAATAAGATATACCCCATTCGTCCACCCAAGATGATACCGAGCGTCGCATATAAAATGATATCGTCTGCATGCTCACGCGACATCGGTGCGCCCGGCCGCGCCAGCAGTTTGAGCAAAAAGCCGTAGCCAAGCAAAATACCTACAAGATAGGCCAAGGAATACCAACGCACCTGAAAGAAGCCCAAATCAAGCGCGACGGGGCCAACACCAAGGTCGGTAAAATGAATATAGCCAGCGGCGGTTGAAATAATCTCGAACGACACAATATTTCCTCAGGACCTTTTGACATTCCTATAGAGCCAAATAGAAGGTGCACAAAGAGTTTAGGAGAGAATCACATGCCGTCCCAATTGGACCTCGCGATCGACGCTACCATAAATCGTCTCATGACCAACGATGGTCCTTTAACGGTGACCTATGTTGAAAAATTTGGTGTGCAATTACCCATGCTGGCGAAAGCACCCGGCAATATGGCCGACTATTTTGCATTCTTTTGCGCCACGCATGCGGACAAGGAATTTCTGGTAGATGGCGACATAAGGCTAAGTTTTCGCGAGACCTATGCCGCAGCGCGCGTTCTGGCCGGCGGCTTAGTCGACGGGCACAAGCTTCAAAAAGGCGATAGAGTTGGAATTGCCGCGCGCAATTCGGCTAATTGGATCATCGCCTACATGGCCATCATTATGGCCGGCGGCGTTGCAACTTTGCTCAACGGTTGGTGGCAAGGTGGCGAATTGGCTGAAGGTATCCGAATGGTGGGATGCCGCTATGTCCTCGCCGACGAACAGCGCGCTGCGCGCTTGGCCGGGCACGACATTGGCGGTTGTGAGCTATTGATATTCGGTCATGATGGCGCGCCGATGGAAGGCCTGTCTGTCTTGACATCAAAAGGTGGCGGCGCAGAAACACCGCTGCCCACACTTGAACCCACAGACAATGCGACGATTCTTTACACATCAGGTTCGACGGGTCAGTCCAAGGGAGCAGTATCCGACCACCGGGCCGTTGTTCAGGGCGGGATGAGTTACGTCGGCCAGACACTCGTCTTTTTCGAGCTTCTTTCGTCCACCGGGCAGGCCATGCCAGCGCAGCCATCGGCGCTGGTCAACGTGCCACTGTTTCACGTTACAGCCTCCGTCCCACTGGTTCTGCAAAGCTTTGCCATTGGACGCAAATTGGTACTGATGCCGAAATGGGATGCGGAAGAAGCCATGCGCATCATCGAAAAAGAACGCATTAGCTATTTCGTGGGCGTTCCGTTGATGAGCATTGAACTCGCCACGCACCCTAACCGTCACAAATATGACCTCACCAGCTGCACGGCCTTCGCGGCTGGCGGCGCGCCACGCCCCGTGGAACATGTCAAAAAAATCCGTAAGGAAATGAGCTGGGGCTATCCGCTGCTGGGTTATGGCCTTACCGAAACGAACGGCGTGGGCTGCGGCAACTTCACCGATAATTATCTGGAAAAGCCCACCAGCACTGGACCAGCCACGAAGCCCTTGGTCGAAGTGCAGATGCTTGATGATGATGGAAATGTTCTTCCGCAAGGTGAACGCGGCGAAGTCGGCATTCGCACCATTGCGAATTTCAACGGCTACTGGAACAACGAACAATCGACGCGCGACGCGTTTACCGCTGATGGATTTTTCCGGACCGGTGACATCGGTTATCTCGACGAAGACGGTTATCTGTTCATCGTAGACCGCAAAAAAGACATCATCATTCGCGGCGGTGAAAATATCAGCTGCCCAGAAGTCGAAGCCGCTGCCTATGAACATGAATCGATTGCCGAACTATCCGTATTTGGCATTGCCGATGACAAATATGGGGAAGTTCCAGGCATCGTCTATCACACCAAAGATGGTATCAAGCTGACCGAGGATGAACTCAAAGCATTCCTTGCACCGCGGCTGGCACCATTCAAAATCCCGGTGCATTTCTGGCAAGTGGCGGAACCATTGCCGCGTCTGGGTACCCAGAAAATCGACCGCGTTGCTTTGCGCCGGGAATATAATGCAAAGGTTTCTGCTTGATGCTGACATAAGGCGTGAACGCGCCTAGAGTGTCTCGATGATTTCAGCACCTGACCGGATTATAAAGCAACGCGACATTATCGACAGGACTGCGCTTGCCGATAAAGTTGAGTCTATAGTTGCAGAAGATGGTCCCCAGCGCTGCCGTCCGCAGATCCTCGAGCTTTTGCAAGGCGCGTTGGCGGACGGGCGCGCCGAAATCAAACGACGACTGGGTGAAAACCCGTCACAGGGTTACCGTGCGTCCGCGGAACAAGCCTTTCTGGTCGATCAGATTGTCCGGCTTATCTACGACTATGTAACGGTCCACGCATATCCTGCGGCGAACCGGTCGGCATCGGAACGGCTCGCGATCCTTGCGGTGGGCGGATATGGTCGCGGCGAGATGGCGCCACATAGCGACGTCGATATCGGGTTTGTCACCCCGTACAAAAGAAGCTCATGGACCGAGCAAGTCGTCGAAGCGATTTTGTACCTTCTTTGGGATCTCGGCCTGAAAGTTGGCCAATCCAGCCGGTCTTTGGACGAGACTGTGAAAATGGCGCAAGAAGATCTGACGATCCGTACCGCGCTATTGGAAAGCAGGTTCGTTTGGGGCGATCGTGCCGTGTACGAAGAAGCTGCATTACGCTTTTGGAACGAAGTGGTGGCAAATACGGCACCCGATTTTGTGCGCTTGAAAATGGCGGAACGCGATGAACGGCACAAGCGGATGGGCGACAGCCGCTACGTTGTGGAACCCAATATCAAGGACGGCAAAGGCGGCCTGCGCGATTTGCATACCTTGTATTGGATTGGGAAATATATCCACAAGGTCTCAACGGCATCTGATCTCGTCCATGTTGGGCTATTGTCTGTCGAGGAGTATAACCGGTTCAGGAAAGCTGAAAATTTCCTGTGGTCCGTTCGTTGCCATATGCACAATATTACTGGCCGCGCAGAGGAACGGCTGACATTTGATTTGCAGCGCGAAGTGGCCGAACAGATGCAATTCGCTGATCGCCCCGGCCGGTCGGCTGTCGAGCGGTTCATGCATTATTATTTCTTAAATGCCAAAACCGTGGGCGACGTTACGGGCTTATTCTTGGCGCATTTGGATGAAGCCATGGCTCAAAAAGGCCGTCGGTTCATTCCAAGTTTCAACCGCAAACCACGCAAGCTCAATGGCTTCCAGCTTGACCGTGGTCGCTTGGCATTACCCGATGATCAATTTTTCGTTGAAGACCCCGTTCGGCTATTGGAAATTTTCCACCTCGCGGATTTGCATGGACTGGAAATTCACCCTTCGGCCATGCGGACCGCGCAGCGCGACGCCCGGCTTGTAGATAAAGCGGTCCGAAAGGACCCGCGGGCCAACGCGCTCTTTTTAGATATTCTGACCTCGCGCCGCGATCCGGAAACCGTATTGCGTTGGATGAACGAATCCACGATTTTTGGACGTTTCATTCCCGATTTCCGCCGCGTGGTCGCGCAAATGCAGTTCGACATGTATCATCATTACACCGTCGACGAACACTCGATCCGCGCCATTGGACTACTGGCGGATATCGAAAGCGGAAAGCTCAAGCAGGATCACCCTCTTTCGGCGGCCATCATGCGGAATATCGTCAGCAGAAGGGTATTGTATGTCGCAGCCTTGCTGCACGATATTGCAAAGGGACGCGGCGGAGACCACAGCGTCTTGGGCGCTGAGGTCGCTGAGGCCTTATGCCCGCGACTTGGTTTATCAGCCGCAGAAACGGAGACCGTCGCGTGGTTGGTGCGTCACCATTTGTTGATGTCCGCAACATCGTTCAAACGCGACCTTGCCGACTTCAAAACAATATTGGATTTTGCGCAGGCCGTTCAGTCGCCTGAACGGTTGAAATTGCTGCTCGTCTTGACGGTGGTGGACATTCGCGCCGTTGGTCCAGGCGTTTGGAACAGTTGGAAGCGCCAATTATTGTCCGATCTTTTCGAAGCCACCGAAGAAGTGCTGCGGCTCGGCCACAAGCAACGTGGCCGTGACGAACGCATCGCTTCAAAAAAATCGAAGGTCGGGTCAGCCCTGCGGTTGTCACCGGACAAATTTGCGCAATTCGCAAAGTCGTTACCCGACGCCTATTGGATAGCCGAGCCAGACGACATCATTGAGCGCAATGCACGGCATCTCTTGAAAAATGAAGGTACTGAGCTTGCCATTGACGCCTGCTATTACCCCGACCGGGGCGCCACGCTCGTCACTGTTTTCGCGGCCGACCATCCCGGCTTATTTTATCGAATTGCAGGTGCGATTCACTTGGCAGGCGGAAACATCATCGACGCACGGATCCACACAAGCAGCGACGGGATGGCGATCGATAATTTCCTGATCCAAGATCCGCTCGGCCGTCCATTTCGCGAGCAGGGCCAATTGGACCGTTTGGCGCGCAACATCGAAGAAGCATTGACCAACCGTGCCAAGTTGATGACGCAACTTGATGCCAAGCCAAAGGCTCTCCGGCGTGCCGACGCATTTAAAATTGCGCCTTCGGTGCTGATCGATAATCAGGCCTCTAACCGATTCACCGTTGTAGAAGTAAATGCGCTGGATCGGCCGGCATTGCTGAACAATTTGGCATTGGCTCTGTTCGAGTCAAAGGTAACGCTGCACAGTGCGCACATCGCAACCTATGGCGAGCGTGCAGTAGATACATTTTATGCGACAGATCTTTTCGGTGCAAAAATCGAAAGCAAGACCAAGCTGAAATCACTGGAAACAAGGCTGCTTGAGGCGGCCACTGTCCGGGCCCGGGTAAAAACCAAAGCCGCGTAAGAACGCAAACCTCTCGGCTGCATCAATTAACGACATAAAAAAAGGCCAGTCTTTCGACCGGCCTTTCTTTTAACATATTGAACCGTTCGGAATTACATTCCCGAATTTGGACCGTAGGTAACTTCAACGCGACGGTTTTGCGGTTCACGCTCACCATCTGCAGTCTGAACCAATGGTGCAGTTTCACCGAACGCTTGGGTTGCAATTGCACCGCCGGCAACGCCCTTGGACTCAAGGTACGAACGCACAGTGGTATTACGACGCTCGGAGAGGCCAACATTGTACTTTGCGCTACCCGACTTATCGGCGTGACCAGCAAGCATAACCTTCGCAGTGCCACAGTTCGAATATTGAGCAACAGCGTTGTCCAGAACCGATGCTGCGTCAGGACGCAAGTTCGACTGATCCCAATCGAAGAATACGATATAAGGACCGGTGTTGCACACTGGCGCTGGTGGCGGCGGTGGCGGTGGAGCTGGTGGCGCCACATATGGTGGCGGTGGGGGCGGTGCCGCAACTTCAACTGGTGCAGGTGCACCGCCGAAGTTGTAAACCAGGCTAGCCATGACGCTGTGCGAACGGAAGCGCGTGTCAACAGCACGGCCAAGACGGTCAACAAGACCAACCTTGTTTGCGTTGAAGAAACGGTACTTCAGACCGACGTCCCAGCTATCGCTGAGTGGCGTACGGACGCCCGCAAGAGCCTGCCATGCCAAACCAGTGTCTGAATCATCGAGGAACGCTGGAGCAGCGACAGTAGCCGACACATCAACACGTGCAACGCCAACGCCGCCGCCGACAAAGCCCTGAAGGCCATCATCGTCGCCGAAATCCACAAGACCGTTGACCATGAAGCTCAATGCGCTTGCATCGCCATCAATCTGATACGAACCACTAGGTGCGCGTGCGGTTGTTGCGCCACTCGTGATCTGTGGTGTCTGGCTGCTGAAAGCAGAAACATTAGCCTTACGATAGGAAACTTCTGATTCAAGACGGAAACCGCCGAAATCATAGCCGACTACGCCGCCGAAATCATAACCATTTTTTGTGTCAACCGATGCAGCATTGTTCAATGTGCCGATATCCAAAGCCAAGTCTTCTACTATCATGGCACCGCCATCGACTCCAACATACCACTGGTCGTCGCGGGCCAAAGCCGGTGATGCCAGAGCAGTAGAAGCGAGCACCAAACCTATGGCTAACTTACGCATCAACTTTCCCCTTTTTCTATCTTCAGGAACGGAAATTATAGAATGTAATTCTATCGGTTCTGTTCCATCGAAGCAAGTCGCTATGTCCGCATACTGTTGCTAAAATGTCGCCATTATTCACATTTTATCCGAATACTGGCCGTGTTTTTGCGATGCAGCTGCTCAAGGCGTCAATACACCTATCAGCCTGAAATATTGTAACATCGCACCGAGTGTCGCCCGCGCTTCGGTATCGACCACTGCCCCACCAGAGGGGTTTGTGATAATTGGGCCGCTACGCCAAACGCCGCCGGTGTAAATGCTGTCTCGACCATTGGACCTGTTCCAAAGTCGCATCCCGTCATGTGCAATCAGATAGCGCCAGTCACCACCTATCCATATCGCAATTTGGCCAGACTTATTGACCCATAAGCCAGTCGCGCCTGAACCCACCAACCAGCATTTGCCAATATCGCTGTCGGTTAAGGCAGGCGCCGTCAATGCTACCCCCTCGACTGCTGTATGAAGCAAGGCATCGATGAGAACGAGTGCCTCATTATGGGTAATTTCCTTTTGCGCCTGCGTCACTGCAAGCAGCGGCAAGTTGTGACGGCCTGTTTCCAAAACGGGCATAGGTCCTCCTGATGTCGAAATAATGATGTTAAATTTATGCGAGGCCGAACACGAGCGGCGCAGATTGCGTAAATCGGCCTATCTGTTGGACACTGAAACGGAGTTCGCTGCCGGACTGTACCCCGAGGCCGGCGTAATCGTCGGCCGAAATATGCAACGCGTTCTCGAATATCGTCCAGTCGCGCAAGATGTTGTCGTCAGCCAACAACCGGACATGATAGGCCTCGCGATCTTCAACCATGAGTTGATCAACCCCATCAACCCACCCAAGGTCTAAGCGCGAACGTCGGACCCAATTGAGGTGAATATCTCCATTTGCCTCACGTCGTGCGCGACCATGGACAGGTGCCAAAGGTGTTATTGCCCGTCCGTTGGCAACGGTAGTACCGAAAACTGGATTGATGTCACCAAGGCCTTGTGCCTCCGCTGTTACCGTCTGGCCAATCTGATAGGCTGTCGCCGCAATGATGCGAGCGGAGGCGGCATCCATCCAAACGATCCGCGAACCAGACGCATGCGCCGGCGCAGAAAATTGATCCGAAAAACAAGCGCGCGCCGGGATATTGCGTGGCCAGCGCGCTGACCCATTCTGCGCGCATGCGCGTTTTGCCATAGCCGCGCCCCGCCATCACCAGCCATGTGCGCCAATCACCCTGCGGTTCGAACTGGTCATTGCGTCGCCAGAAACGCCAACTGTGCGATTCCTCCATTTTGTTGCGGTTCCAGCTTTTGATGCAGGCGACCATCTGTTCATAGGGCATGGCCATCAGCGCCTGGGCATTAAGCTGCGTCATGCGCTCGCTCCGCACGTTCGCGCATTTGGGTTAACTTCAACATCAATTGCGCCTTCAACGTCGGCAAATCCGCCGAGGCAAGCGCAGGCGTGGCCGCACTCGGCGCACCCTTCACCGCGGCGCGATGCGCGCTCAATAACGCACTCGCCAGCCGATGCTTTTGCGCCCGCGCTTTCAACGTCGCCTCCGCCGTTTTGCCATTGGCCGCCAACAGGGCTTCGCCCAACAAATCCGTCTCCAGCCGCGCATAGCCTTCGCCAAGCGCTCGCGCCCAATCATCGCGAAAGCCCGCCGACCGCCGCCGCTCGGCATAGACATTGCTGCTGGCGACCCCTGCCGCCCTGGCCGACGCCGCAACATTTGCGGTTTCCGCCAAATGGTTAAGGAAAAGGCGCCGTGTGCGCGCATTCAAACGGGTGTCGGGCACGCTTATTTTATCTTTCGTCATCGCCAACCTCCTGATCCCAAAGAAAAAGGGCCGAAGATCGCTCTCCAGCCCGTGATATTTTCGCCAAAACGCCGCGGCGCCGCGAATCGCAATTTTCGACTATGCCCAACACTAACCAAATAACGTTACGATGTCAATATGTTTTTACCTATTTGGTTATAAATTTGTACCGCGATAAGATGATTTCCCCTTTTCTGGCGGCTTCGCTATGGGGTGGGGATGTCGCGCGTCATTCTGTTCAACAAGCCTTATGGCGTCTTGCCACAATTTACCGACACAGGCACCGCCGGTTCGCCGCGTCCGACCTTGTCCAACTTTATTGACGTGCCCGGGGTCTATCCCGCTGGCCGGTTGGATATGGATAGCGAAGGGCTGATGATCCTGACCGACGACGGGCGGTTGCAGGCACGCATTTCCGATCCGCGGTACAAGCTGCCCAAAATCTACCGCGTTCAGGTTGAGGGCGATGTTTCCGACGATGCGCTCGCGCAATTGCGGCGCGGTGTGCAGTTGAAGGACGGGATGACCCTGCCTGCCGAGGCAGAGCGCATTGCCGACCCGCAGCTTTGGCCGCGCGATCCGCCCATCCGCGTCCGCCAGACCGTACCCGACAGCTGGATAAAACTTATCATCCGCGAAGGACGCAACCGGCAGGTGCGCCGCATGACCGCCGCGGTCGGTCACCCGACATTGCGGCTGGTGCGCCATGGCGTTGGCGATTGGACGCTGGACGATCTTGCCCCCGGCAGCTGGCGCGAGGTCTGACGCACAGGCTTAGTCCGCCGGTCGCGGCACGCGTTTGCCCTTGGTCCGGCTCGTCAGATGAAATTGGCCACATCGGTCGCAGCGGTAATGGCGCAGCGTGATGGTCGCCGCCGTCATTGCGGCAATGGCATCCGCCTCCGCCGCGTAACCCGCCTTTCTTCGGCAAATGCTCAGCCGCGTGCGCAAATCAATCTTCGCCTTCGAACGCGATGCACCCCATGTTGCACAGCTGCATCAGCAGGTCGATTGCCGCGTCCACGGACGCAAGTTCGGTGTCGAGGACCAAAGCATCTTCCCCGCACAACTGCCGCGCCAGATCCGCGGTCTCCGCGTCGCAGTCAAAGCATGTGCCGTCTGCAAAGAACATCACCGCGTTTGCGCCATCGTCCACAAATGCCAAACGGCTCGCCGGATTGCGCGACAGCGGTGCCTGATCGGCGATAGATTGTCGCACATCGTCCGCCTCAACAGGGGTTTCGGGTCGCCAGTCCATTTCGGCATATTTGGGCGTGCTGTTGAACATGCCGAACCAACGGGCAAAGGCGCGCGGGTCGGCAAGCGAGTCCAGCGTCATCCGGTGCAAGCGCGCCAAGGCGTCGGGCATAATTTCGCCCGGGTTGGCCTGAACGGACAAATCCGGATCGCGGTATAAATCATCGTCGGGAATTTGCTCAAGCATATCATCGACAAAATGCCCCAGCAGGTCGGCGCGCGACGGCGCACGAAAACCGACCGAATAGGTCATGCAGTCCGAACCCACCGCAACGCCATTATGCGCAATGCCCGGCGGGACGTAGAGGATATCGCCGGGTTCAAGCACCCATTCTTCGGTCGCTTCAAATTCGGCGAGCAGCTTTAGGTCTTCATGCGGCACCAGCGGGCTGTCGCCGTCGCAATGCGGCCCAAGCTGCCAACGGCGGCGGCCGTGGCCCTGAATCAGGAAAACATCATATTGGTCGAAATGCGGGCCAACCCCGCCTTGGTCCGCGGCAAGGCTGACCATGACATCGTCAATCCGCCAGTTGGGAATGAACCGGAACGGCGCAATGAGGTCAGCGACCATCGGCACATGGTGATCGACCGCCTGCACCAGCAAAGTCCAATGCGACTCGCCAAGGCCGCCCAAGCGATCCTCACGCTGCGGCCCCTGCTCCATTTCCCAGCCCTTGGCGGTCTGGCAAATCAGGCGCGACTCCACTTCTTCTTCGCAGGCGAGACCGGCAAGCTCATCGGGCTCAAGCGGGTTTTGCCAATTGCGCCACGGATTGCGGATCAGCAGCGGCTTTTTCTGCCAATAATCGCGCAAGAAGCTGTCTGTATCGAAGTTTTCCAATTCCATTCCCACCCGCTGTGCATTCGCGCGACAGAAAGCAAGTGTTGTTGCTGCATCGGTGGCCAAGGAAATCATAAATCGGCCAATTGCGGAACATATGCGACGCGTCGGGGTTTTGCTGGCAAAGGAGTATCCCATGGTCCCTATTCTCGACATCGCTGGAAAACCCTTGCCGCCACGTCATGCGTCGAAACGGCGATTGCGCGCGCAGCATATGCGTGACCTGCTGAAAGTCCTGATCGTGCTGATGATGGTCATCGCGGGCTATTTCATCTTCGCGCCCGCCGGCGAAGCCACGCG
>JAIXYC010000073.1 GCA_027490455.1 Sphingomonadales bacterium | reverse complement strand
CGGCGCGGCTGTCGTCAGAGCGAAACGATTATGACTGCAACCATACATAAAATCGGCGGAAATCGTGCGCCATCGTTGGAACCCATGTTCAAGCTGGTCGCCCCCGGAATGAACAAGGTAAATGCGGTCATTTTGGACCGTATGCAGTCTGAAATCCCGCTGATCCCTGAACTGGCCGGGCATCTTATCGCTGGCGGTGGCAAGCGTATGCGCCCGATGCTGACATTGGCGTGCGCGCAGCTTCTCGATTATCCCGGTGATCGTCATCACAAGCTGGCGGCGGCTGTCGAGTTTATTCACACCGCAACCTTGCTGCACGATGATGTTGTCGACGGCAGCGACATGCGCCGTGGCAAAACTGCCGCCAATCTCATTTTCGGCAACCCTGCAGCCGTGTTGGTCGGTGACTTCCTGTTCAGCCGCTCATTTGAGCTGATGGTCGAAGACGGTTCGCTTAAGGTTCTCAAAATCTTGTCGAACGCGTCTGCGGTTATTGCAGAGGGTGAGGTCAATCAATTGACTGCCCAGCGGCAGATTTCGACAACCGAAGAGAAATATCTCGAAATCATTGGATCGAAGACTGCTGCCTTGTTCGCAGCGGCCTGCCGGATTGCGGCGGTCGTCGCCGAAAGTGGCGACGCGCAAGAAATGTCGCTGGACGCTTATGGCCGCAATCTGGGGATCGCATTTCAATTGGTCGACGACGCCATTGATTATGTGTCCGACGGCGCAACGATGGGCAAAGACAGCGGCGACGATTTCCGCGATGGCAAGGTAACCTTGCCCGTCATTCTGGCGCATTGCCGCGGCGATGCGGAAGAACAGAAATTCTGGCGTGACGCGATGCTTGGCAACCGGATTTCGGATGCAGATTTGCAGCATGCGCGCACATTGCTGCAGGCGCATAATGCGATTGACGACACGCTGGATCGCGCGCGACATTATGGCCAGCGCGCAATTGATGCAATTGCGCATTTCCCCAATGGTGAAGCCAAATCCGCGCTGACTGAGGCGGTCGAATTCGCCATAGCACGCGCATATTGATCGCACGGTCAGTGCCGATGAAGCAAGGGCACAGGCGGTATTCATGATCACAGCCGCAAACCATCATGGCTGAGAAGATATCGGACTATATGCTGCCCGTTATGGCGGTTATGTCAGACCTGCTGGCATCGTTGCGTGCATCACCCAATGCCGTCCTGATTGCGCCGCCAGGTGCGGGTAAGACCACGATGGTTGCCCCTGCATTGTTGGATGAGCCCTATTGCGATGGCCAGATTTTGCTGCTGTCCCCCCGCCGCCTTGCCGCGCGTATGGCGGCAGAACGCATATCGGAGGGGCTGGGCGAAGCTGTCGGGGGGCGGGTTGGTTACACGACACGGCTGGATAGCAAACAAGGCCCCAATAGCCGCATATTGGTCATGACCGAGGGCATTTTCCGAAACCGCATCATCAGCGACCCGGAGCTTGTCGGCGTTTCTGCGGTCTTGTTTGACGAAGTCCATGAACGCAGCATCGACAGCGACTTTGGCCTTGCGCTTGCGCTTGAGGCGCAAGCGGCATTCCGGCCCGACCTGCGTGTGCTGGCCATGTCTGCCACGTTGGATGGTTCCAGATTTTCGCAGTTGATGGGCGATGCGCCAGTCGTCGAGAGCGATGGCAAAAGATGGCCGCTGGATTTCCAATATGTCGGCCGTCGCGCCGAACAACCCATTGAAAGCGATATCGTGCGCGCGGTCCGGCAGGCGCTGTCGGAGGAAGAGGGCGATATCCTTGTTTTCTTACCCGGTGTGCGCGAAATTGATCGCGCCGTGGACAGTCTCGGCAGTATTGGCGAAGACATCGTCGTGCATAAATTGCATGGCCAAATTGACCCGGCAGCGCAAAGGCTGGCCGTCCGTCGCGACCCGCAGCAGCGCCGGAAAATCATTTTCGCCACCAACATTGCCGAGACCAGCCTGACCATTGATGGCGTTCGCATTGTCATCGACAGCGGCTTGGCGCGGCGCGCGCGGTTTGACCAACCCGCTGGCGTGACGCGACTTGTAACGGAGCGCGCGAGCCTGTCTGCGGTTACCCAGCGGGCAGGGCGTGCTGCGCGGCAGCAGGCGGGCATTGCCTATCGCCTGTGGCAGGAAGCGGGCAATGGCGGGCTTCCGCCATTTGACCCGCCCGAAATATTGGAAAGCGACCTTGCGCCGTTGCTGCTCGACTGCGCACGTTGGGGAGAGAATGACCCGACTAAATTGCGCTGGCTTGATGGCCCGCCAGCACCGGCGCTCCAGCAAGCGCGTAAGCTTTTGCTTTCCATCACCGCACTCGATGCGTCGGGGCATATTACGCCCCATGGCGTTCAGCTTGCGGACCTCCCATTACCGCCACCGCTCGCACATATGGTAGTTGAAGCGTCAAAGAGCGGACAAAGCGAGGATGCTGCCATGTTGGCCCTGCTGCTGCAGGAACGCGGGCTTGGCGGGCAAGGCGAAAATATCGAAACGCGGTTTGAACGCTTTGCCGGTGAACGCAGCCCTAAGGCGGATGCCGCACGCAAGCTCGCGCAGCGCATATCGCGGATGTGCCGCAGCGGCGTTGGCGGACAAGAACCGCTCAGCATCGGCGGCCTGATCGCCACCGCCTATCCCGATCGCATTGCCAAGCGCCGCGATAACAAAGGCGAAAAATGGATTAGCGCGATGGGACGCGGGTTGCAGTTGGACACCGCGTCGCTTCTGGCGCGTGAAGAATGGCTCGCGGTGGCGGATGTTCAAGGCGCTGCATCGGGCGCGCGCATATTGTCCGCCGCGCCACTGACGGAAGCCGAGATACTCAGCCATTTTGCCGAGCGGATAACGCAGGAAGAGGCCCTGTCTTACGATAAGAACGCCGACCGTGTGGATGCGCGTGCGCAGCGGCGGCTTGGTGCGATAGTCTTAAGCGAAGGTCGCATGGAAAAACCCGACCAGACGGCCGTGGCGCGCGCGTTACTGACCGCAGTGCGCGAAATGGGTGTGGGTGCACTGCCATGGTCAAAAGCGGCGCTAGCGCTTCGTGAGCGCGCACAATTTGCGGGTATAGCAGCGGTCAGTGACGGCGCATTGGGTGAAGCGGCGGAGCAATGGCTTTTGCCGCTGCTGATGGGCGTGAACCGGCTGCGCGATGTGTCACCCTCGGCATTATCAACAGCGCTCGACAATATGCTGGGCTGGGATCAGCGCACGCGCATTGACCAAATCGCGCCAGCATCCTTTGTCAGTCCGGCAGGAACGACGCATGCCATCGATTATGCAGCAGAGGCTGGGCCAACGGTTGAGCTGCGCGTACAGGGCCTGTTTGGCCTGGATAGCCATCCCACGGTTGGCGCGGAGCGCATCGCGTTGGTGCTGAGCCTGACATCGCCTGCCGGTCGTCCAATCCAGACCACCCGCAATCTGCCAGAGTTTTGGCGCGGTAGCTGGCGTGACGTGGCCAAGGAAATGCGCGGCAGATATCCGAGGCATAATTGGCCCGATGCGCCTTGGGAGAGTGTTGCCAGCCTAAAGACGAAAAAGGCGCAAGCGCGCGATGTGCCCCGCAACGCTTGACGAATCCATTGCCGTTCGGGCAAGGCAGCCGCGAACATAATTTTCAGGAATCATCCATGTCTGCCCGTATTTTTCAGCGTCCCAAAAATGCCATGCAATCGGGCCGTGGCCGCACGAACGAATGGGTGCTGGAATTTCAGTCGAATGAACCGCGCAAGGCCGACCCGCTGATGGGTTGGGCGGGGTCAGGCGATACGCAATCGCAGGTCCAATTGACCTTTCCAACGCTTGATGCCGCGCGTGCTTATGCCGACAAAAAAGGCATCGCAGCGACCTACATTCCCACACCGCCCAAGACCCTTAAACTTCAGGCGTACGCGGATAATTTCCGTTAAAACACCATCCCGGGCAGCATCAGCAGCTTGACGTCGACGGCGCAGCCCTCGTCGCGCTTTGATTGAACGAAGCGGGGCAAATCGGGCAGGGCGACGCGATGCACAATGATATTCTCGCCATCCACACCGCCGCCTTCGCTTATTTTGGTAAGGCCATGTGCGCGCACCAGTGAAAAGCTTTCGCTCACCATGCCGGGGGATGAGAAAAACTCACCGACGATTTCAAGCCTGTCTGCCCGATAGCCGGTTTCTTCCTCAAGCTCGCGTGCGGCAGACGTGAGCGTGTCCTCGCCTTCCTCATGGTCGCCAATCAGACCAGCGGGAAGCTCGATGCAATTTGCGCCAAGTGGCACGCGATATTGTTCGACAAGCAGGACATGGTCATCTTCGACAGCGAGGATGACGCCCGCCTTGATGCCCCGCGCGCGACTGACATATTCCCATTTCCCGCGTGTCTTCGCCGTGATGAAGCGGCCTTGCCACATCACGTTTTCGACGTCTTCGTCTGCATTCATAACTGGATGAGCCTGTCGGGTAGTTCGTTGGGGTTTTTGCTGCCTTTGGGGAAATGCTCCGCCAAAACAACACCCATTTGCGCAACGGCAGCGGCAACACCCTGTCCGGGGTTACCCGCCTTCACATGGTTAAGCAGCGCGACCATGGCATCGCCCCAAACCTCTGGCGCGACCTTTGATGCAATGGCTTCGTCCGCCACGATTTCGGCGCGATGTTCGAGCATCGACACATATAACAAAACGCCAGTACGGCCGACGGTCTTGGATTCGGTGCCAACCTTGAACAGGCTGATGGCACGGCCACGTACCCGCGCCAATTTGGTCGCGTTGGGTGTCAGCCAAAGACGCAAAGGCATCCATTTCAGGATCAGCCACGTCCCAACCCATTTCAGCGCAACCGCCGACAACAACATCGCCACATATTCGTTGGTGGTATATTCATGGCCCCAACCACCGGTCAGGCGGTTGATGAGGCCCATGTAGACGTCAGGGAAGGTCGCATAGACTGCGAGTGCCACAAAGGCGACGCCGCTTGCCCATGCAATGCCGATGTCTTCATAATGGTCGGACAGATCGGTAACGATGGTCACGATTTCACCGCTTGTGTGATGTTCGGCATCCGCCACTGCCGCCGTTACCAACTGGTGGTCGGCTTCGCTCATCCGGCTAATTTTACGTAAGGCCATAACGATACTTTCTACCAACCACCGGAAGCACCGCCGCCGCCAAAGCTGCCGCCGCCTCCGCCAAAACCACCGCCGCCGAAGCCGCCTCCACCGCCGCCCCAAGATGATCCGCCACCGCCCCAGATAATGACCGGAGCCATGCCGCCGCGCCGATGCTTGCGTCCGCCGCCGTTCGTCGATCGGATCATGGGCAGAAATACGAAGAAGATCATGAACAGGATAAAGATAATCGCGCCAAACGGTATGCCTTCGTCCTTGCCCTGACGTTGCTCCGCTGCTTGCGCAATTTTGGCGGCTTCGTCGGCCGGTAACTCAAGCTGCGTGACGATGCGGTCGACCCCCGCATTAATGCCGCCCGCAAAATCACCCGCCTTAAAAAGCGGCCTGATGTCGTTGCGAATGATGGTCGATGACAGACCGTCGGTCAGGACGGGTTCAAGGCCATAGCCAACCTCGATACGCATTTTGCGTTCATTGGGCGCGATGATCAGGATGGCGCCATTGTCTTTTTCGGTCTCGCCTTTGCCGTCCTGCCCAATCGCCCAATGGCGGCCAAGCCGATATCCATAATCGGATATTTCATAGCCTTCGAGGCTGCTCAACGTGGCCACCACCAATTGTCGCTTGGTGCGCGTCTCGAGCCCCTGCAGCTTGGCGGTCAACGCCGCCTCTTGCTGCGGATCGAGCAGATTTGCCTGATCGACAACGCGTCCCGAAAGCGTGGGGAAGTTTTGCGCAAGCGCTGCCTGACCGGTTAAGGCCAAAAGCAGCGCTGTCAGCAGGCCAAGGGCCTTTTTCATGTGTGTAATCCCAAAAGGGGTTAAGTTGCAGGCGCCATATCAAGCGTCGGTGCGGTTTCGGCGCCTTGCGTGGTGGCTTGATATGGGACCATCGGTTGCGCGCCGTGAATCATTTTTGCGCCGATGATATCGGGGAAAGTGCGGATGGTGGTGTTATACCCACGCACAGCCTCGTTATAATCGCGCAAGGTAATGCGCACCCGGTTTTCCTGACCTTCAAGCTGATCCTGCAATTTCAAATAGCCTTCTTGGCTCTTCAACTGCGGATATTGTTCAACCGATACGAGCAAGCGCGAGAGGCTGCCCGACAATTGGTTTTGCGCGGACTGAAAAGCCGCCATCTTGGCCGGGT
>JAIXYC010000021.1 GCA_027490455.1 Sphingomonadales bacterium | reverse complement strand
TTGGACCGTGCTGCCGAACGCATTGAAAAACAATTGCGCCGTTATATGCGCCGCCTGCAGGATCGCCATGTCCAGACGGCCTATGCGGTGGCGCAGGAAGAAGCAGCCTATACGGTCTTTGACAGCAGTGACGACGATCTGGAGACAGCGGCACCCGACGCACCAGTAATTGTCGCTGAGATGCGGACCGATATCCCTGAATCTACGGTGTCGGATGCGGTTATGTTGATGGATTTGCGCAATACGCCTGCATTGTTATTCAAAAACACTGGAACTGGACGGCATAATATGGTTTACCGCCGCGAAGACGGCACGATCGGTTGGGTTGAACCAAAATCCGCGCCATAAATACCGGTCACATACGTTTAGTTTTCTTTACCAATTCAAATATTTAGGGATTGTGCTGCTAGGTGAAGCAGGCGCATTTGAAAGAAATATGATAAGACTTTCTACAAGGCTCGTTGAAGGGGCCGTTGCGGCTAACATGGTATGTTCGGGCAAATCCGACCTGCTTGCGCGCCTATCGGTGATTGCAGCCGAAAATTATTTTCTCGATTCCCATGCGGTGCTTGAAGGCATGGTGGAGCGTGAGCGACTTGGCCCGACGGGTTTTGGTGGCGGTACGGCGATTCCCCATTGCAAGGTGTCGGGCATTGATATGCCCGTTGCCGTATTTGCCCGGCTTTCAAAGCCCGTGCCCTATGATGCGGTGGACGATGAGCCGGTAGACCTCGTTTGTGGGCTGATATCCCCTGCGCAAGACGGAGCATCGCATTTGCGGGCGTTGGCGGAAGTTTCGCGCCTGTTTCGGGACGAGAAATTCCGTGCCCAGCTGCGCGGTGCAGCCGACTCGGCGGCGATGTTCGCCGTGCTGACCCTGTCCGAAGAGCGCGACGCTGCTTGATTGAACCGCGGCTTGCAACTGGTGTGCAAATATCTGCCATGAAGCGTTTGGCAGAGGCTGACGGCGGTTTTGCGACCGTTTTAAAAAAGGGCGACGCTACATCAGGTGCCATTCTGCTGATTGGGCAGATCCGCGGCGCAGAGCCACGTTTGTACGATCGATATCCGTCATTGGACGGCAAAACCGCGTGGCAAAGCGTTGATTTGGCGGAAACAGGTGATGCTGCCATCCAAAATTACTGGCAAAAACGCTGCGCCCGCGATCCCGATTTGTGGGTTTTTGAACTGGATGTCGCATCCGCTGCACGGTTGGACGGACTATTGTCTGCGTTTAATTGACTTTGTTGCGGCGCATCATAAATGCGCGGTCATCGAGTAGCGAAGGTTGTCATACGGTATCGCAATTGGGGTGACCAGACAAACACGCGAGTCGGACGCAACAAAAGACGAATAAAAACATATATATAGCATTTCGTCCGCTGTTGTTGCCGCTTTATTGTACGTTTAATGTTGAAATTTTTTCGGGCTGCTTCTGTTGCGGCCGTAACGTTCACCCTGGCTTCAGCGGTCATTGCCGCCGATGCCGGTTTCGCTTTTGGGAATAACCAAAGCACTGCCTTAAACGCGACCACCATCGTTGTGGACGCTGCGCAAATCTCCGCTGATCAGGTCCAAGCAGACTTGGCCAAAAGCGGTAAGGTTACTGCGACCCTCGCCGACAATGGCGACATCATTTTCACACCAGGCATCGGCGAATCTTCGAATATCGATGATAATGAAGCCATCGCGGCTTCGTCGCTATCCGATCTGGTGCGCCAACAAGACACCAATGACTCGCTGAGCGCCGAACAACGCTGCCTTGCGAGCGCGGTGTATTTCGAATCAAAGGGTGAATCCCTCACCGGACAGCTTGCCGTTGCGCGCGTCGTGATTGCGCGTGCCAAGTCGGGTCGTTTCCCTACCACATTGTGCGGTGTGGTTTTCCAGAAACGCCAATTTTCCTTTGTACGTGGCGGCGGCATGCCACCCATAGCCATTGGCAGTACGCACTGGCGGAACGCTGTCGCGATCAGCAAGATCGCGTTGGACGACCGTTGGGAAAGCCCCGTTGAAGGCGCCTTATACTTTCATGCGCGGCATGTATCGCCGGGCTGGCGCTTAACGCGCCTTGGCAGCATCGATAATCATATCTTCTATCGCTAAGCGATAATGACAGCTGACAATAAGGGCCCCGAAATGGGGCCTTTATTTTGTTCCTCTTTCGTTCTATTCATGCGCTATGAACGCGCACACTTCAGCATTGTCGATAGGGGCCCCATCGGTTGCCCGCGGAACGTCACGGCTGTTTCTGCGCAATCAGATTATGGTTCAATCGGAGGTAAGCCTTCGCAACGGGCGACGCGCAGACCTTATGGGTCTGACGACAAAAGGCGAAATCATCATCGTCGAAATCAAATGTTCACGCGCTGATCTTTTGGGTGACCAGAAATGGCCCGAATATCTTGAATATTGCGACCGGTTTTTTTGGGCGGTGCCCGCTGGATTTGATATCGGACTATTGCATGGCGACGCATTCATGCCCGAACGGGCCGGGCTTATCATCGCCGATGCCTATGACGCCGAAATAGCTCACCCGGCGGCGCTTGTCCCATTGGCCACAGCGCGGCGCAAAACCGAAACACAACGGCTGGCACGGCTCGCCATGCGCCGCCTCATGGGCATTGCCGATCCTGACCCGATCCTTGCGGAAATCGAAGCCGAGTAAAGAGCGTTTAGCTTAGCTCTTCTTCGGATTAAACCAGATCGGCGAAGAATAAGCCCGCTCTTGCGCCTTCAACTCTGTGCCGGGAAGCAGCTTTGCACCGTAGCGCAAGGTATCGAACAGCACCCATCGTGGCGTCGGAATTTCAATGACGCGCACATAATAAAAGGCGCGGATCGAAGGGTTAAACTCGGGATCCGTCCAAATCGTCCGTAGTTCCGGGTCACCAATGCTGTTGGTGTAACTGGCCTTCGCGATATTGACGGTGTCGCCGACGGGCGTCAGCTTGCCATTGGCGCCTTTGGTGCGCTTGTCGGCGTCCGACCACACAACATCGAAGACTTTTTCTTGAAGCGCGCCTGATGCATTTACCCAGCCTTTGACGACCTGAACACGGTCGAGGTTTGCACCCATCGGATCTTTGAGCGCAGAGATCATGAATTTCGGCGCGCCGCGGCCGGGTTTCAAATCTGCGCCCATGGGCACACCACGCGCATAGCCTGCCTTCACCCAGTCGCGCGTGAATTCATTCTCGGTAAAGTCCCAACCGCCAAAGAAACGCAATTTAATGCGCGGTCCTGTCGTGGCATAAACCTCACGCCGCGTCATGGCATCGAAAATGGCCGCGCGCGTGTTTGCCGTCGCCCACACCGCCGCATATCCACCGGCGAGATAATGCCAACCAATGCGGCCTTCACGGGTGCCCAGATTCTGGGCCTGGCTTGCGCGCTCCGCACTTGGTTCGACGCCAGCATGCTTTCCGAAGAAATTATTTTCATCAGCTGTGGCAAGGCCAGTATGGCTGTCGGTTGAACCGATCACACCGAATTTATAGGGATTCACGCCAGTGCGCGCCTCAATCGCAAGCCCGCGTTTCAAAGCTTCACGAATATATTCGCCGGCATAATCCTGATTTTTCTTTTTTATCTGCATGGTCAGGTTGCCGGTGTCCCAGCCTGCCGTACCAAAGCCTGCAAATTCGTCATTTGGTGACAGGAATGGATGTGACTCGCTATCACCTTTAATCTGGGTGATTTCCGTGACCGGTTCACGCGCCGCGCGCCGCCGGGCATATGCGGCGGTCATCGGTCCGCCATCGGGCCCAACCAATTCAAACATCAGGCCGTTGGACAGGTTGCTGTTGTGCGGAATGGCCAACACCTTACCGCCCGTGACCTTTTCATAATTGTCCATATAGTCCCACAGCTGGCTGACAGGAGTGTCGCCTTGCCCCGGATCATAAGGGAGAACCTTGTCGGTCCGGCTTTTGCCATCGCGGAACATAACCACGCGGTGCAAATTGTTGCCGCTGGGCATCAACGTATATTCAAAGCCCATGAAGGCGGTGAACTTGCCCGGTTCATTATACCGCTCGACGAGCGAGCTGTGGCCTGTCCAGATGCTTGTCGATGTTTTTTTCTGCTTTACAGGGTCTGTCAGGGCGGCTGGCAACGCATTGCGACCGACACGATCGATTAGTTCTCCTGTAACGCGTTGCATGCCTTCCGGGCCTTTGTGCATTTCGTCATGCCAGCGTTTCAGGGTTGGGTCCTGAATGAGAAAGCCGGGTGCGTCATATAATGCCTTGGTCGCGCCCAAGCCGCCGGAGTGATCGGCGATCACCAGAAAGTCGAGCGGACGTTCCAGTTTAGCCTTCAGTCCGCCGGTCGAGGTGACTTCTTCACCGCGTGCAAAACGCAACGCATCTTCTGGTCCGAGCTTTACGCCAAAACCAAAGGCGTCGATGGAATTTGCGGTATGCAAATGGGTGTCGCCCCATAAAAGCTTATCAGCGGGACCCGAGGTCACTTCGCTATCGGATGCTGCTTGCGCGGTACGCGCGTCATCCATGATGCTTTTTTCGCGATATTGCTGCCAACCATAGGTCAGTCCGGCGCCGACCACGACAACAGCCATGGTGCCCAAAATGATGTTGCGCAATTTTGCCATAATATAATCTCCTCCAAACCCGAAAATGCGTCGGAAAATAGTGCAGGTCAAGTGCCGCGAAGCAACCGCAATACAACGTTACGTCAACGGCTGCTTCATGCTCCAGACAAATGCAGATGGTCGCTGGTCTTCGAATTGGGATAGACCGATTTTCTGGTTGTCGGCACCGACGGTGGATACTGCACAATAGGTCGCGAACAATCGGTCCCAGATCGACAAGGCAAAACCGAAATTCGTTTTTTGTTCGGCAACAATGACGCTGTGGTGCACCAAATGCATGTCCGGAGTCACAAAAAATATCCGCAGCATCCGGTCGAGATTCTTGGGCAAGCGGATGTTGCTGTGATTGAACAGCGCATTTGCGTTGAGCCATAATTCAAATGCAAGCGCCACGGCGAGCGGCACGCCCAACAAGGCGACTATTGCGGATTTATAGAATGTCGACACAATCAATTCGAACGGATGAAATCGCAGCGCGGTGGTGACATCAAGGTCGCGGTCGCTGTGGTGTACCGCGTGCATGCGCCAAAGAAATGGGAGCCGATGCATCGCAAAATGCTGAAACCAGACGACGAAATCGAGAACGACAAAGGCCATCAAGGCTTCCGCCCAGAAGGGCCAGCTTAATATGTTTAACGCGCCGAAGCGGTGTGTGCTCGCCCATGTCGCCGCCACACCGATAACGATGAAAAACGATAGAATCTTGCCGACCACTGCGTTGGTTGCGAAGAATAAAACATGCGTTCGCCATCGCGGATAGCGGCCCAAGACAAGCGGGCGGCGTGGCCAGATATATTCTGCACCGGCCAACACAAAAAGCAGCAAAGCGGGGATGGCTATTGCATATATGCCAAGCCCCGCTTTGATCATGTGCGTTACGCGTCCGCCGCTTTCAGGAATGGATAGTCGGTATAGCCTTCGGCGTCGGGTGCGTACCATGTTTTGAAATTATCAGGGGTAAGTTCAGCCCCGGACCGCAGACGTTCAACCAGATCAGGGTTGCTGATATACGGACGGCCAAAGCTGATGGCGTCAGCCAATCCAGATGCCAGATCTTCGTCCGCCATTTCGCGCGTATATTCCTGGTTCAGCACCAATGGGCCCTTGAATATCTTGCGGATTTCAGGGGAGATGCGCGGCACATCGGATTGCCCGAAATTGCCATAGGTCTTCAATTCACGCAGTTCCAAGAACGCGATGCCGATATCTTGCAATGCGGCAGCGGCTGCCGTGAACAACGGCACTGGATTGCTATCATT
>JAIXYC010000136.1 GCA_027490455.1 Sphingomonadales bacterium | reverse complement strand
TCATCCTTGGGCGATAAATCTTTGGTCCGAAGACATCATCCGGTATTAGCAGTAATTTCTCACTGTTATTCCGAACCCAAGGGCAGATTCCCACGCGTTACGCACCCGTGCGCCACTAGACCCGAAGGTCTCGTTCGACTTGCATGTGTTAAGCATGCCGCCAGCGTTCGTTCTGAGCCAGGATCAAACTCTCAAGTTTGATTCAAAAACCAGACTGGCACGGATAAATCCGCAAACCAGCAAGGCTCGAACTTTCAGGCGTTGTTCCTGCACAAATTACTATACATGGTGTATAGGACATTATGTGCGAACAGCTAATTTTTAACCAAGCACCCGGGGCCTAAAAACCCCCGGACCTGGCGCCGTCGCCCACATGTCCCTTCATCTAAATATCACAATGTCAAAGAGCCGAACCGGTTTTACCCGGTTACCACCGACAAAAAAGCGGACACCTATCGTTCCCTGATATTACTACCAGAGGAGTAGGTGACCTATTTGTTGGCGACCGAACCGCGGAAACGCTTGCTTCCCGTCCGGTGAGAGGGCCTCTAAAGCGACTTCGGGATTCGGTCAACAGCCATTTGCAATTTTATTACAAAAAAAATGCAGTCCGCCGGAAATGCACGGTTTTTCGCGGGTTGAGACGGGATAACCGGCGGACGGGACATAGGTTCCGTGGGGTTTAAATACCCCGGAAAGCGCAGAATCAGGGATGAATCGGAGAATCGGGAGCGCTTTATGGCCGATTCTCATGCTGTGTTTGGGTCCGAACCCAATATGACAGTCGCGATTGCATGAGCCCGCACACGCAGAAGATGTTCACGCAGAGGCGCAGAGGCCGCCGAGACATGGCCACATCGCAAGTCGATGGGGAGGATTATTGCGGGACCGCCAAATTGACAGACTGGACAGTTACACCCCAGCCTTTGCGTCAATCTTGTCAATATAACGCGGGGCGGTGGCGATCTTTGGCGGCGACCTTAGGCCTTAAGCAAACCAATCTCGATCAAACGTTCGCGCAGATAATCATCCGCGAGAATCGGGGCCGGATAGCGATTCGGGTTTTCGGCGCTCACGCATTGCGGCAACGTGGCGATTGGGAAGTCAGACCGCAGATGCAGGAAAAATGGCATGGAGTAGCGGCTGAACCGCGAACGATCGCCCGTCGGGTTGACCACACGGTGCGTCGTCGACGGCAGCATATGGTTCGTCAGCCGTTGCAACATGTCCCCCACATTGACGGCAAGGCCGCCCTGCGGTGGCGACACGTCCATCCAGCTGCCGTCGGGGCGCAAAATCTGCAGCCCGGCCTCTTCGGCACCCAGCAAGAGCGTTATCAGATTGATATCCTCATGCGCGCCGGCGCGGATGCAACCTTCGGCGTCACCGGCGATTGGCGGGTAATGCAGCAACCGCAGAATCGAATTGCCATCCTCAATCGTCGGGTCGAACCAGTCCGCAGGCAAATCGAGATAGCGGGCGATCGAGCACAATATCCGCGCACCGACCTTGTCCATTTCGGCAAAGAGCAACTGGAACGTCTCTTTAAACTCGGGAATATCTGGCCAAATGTTCGGCAACATCGACCCCGCCAATGGGCTGTCCGGCGCGACATCACGCCCGACATGCCAAAATTCCTTCAGGTCATGATAGTCAGCGCCCTTGGCTATTTCCGTTTTGAACGGCGTGTAGCCGCGCTGACCCGCAAGTGCGGTATCAAAGCCCTTCATCTTTTCCGGCTCGGACTGTTCGAACAACTGTTTCGTCAGCGCCCAAGCCTTGGCGACCAGATCTGGATCAAGCCCATGATCGACAACGGTCGCAAAGCCATAGGTCTGAAACGAGCTGCCAAGCTGCTGGCCAAGTACGTCGGCATCGCTGCTGCGCAATGAAATAACGGGCATATGTGTCATGGACAGCGTGTTACTGCCTGCCTTAAAGGCTTGCCAGTGAAAAGGAGCGACAAGTGACAAAACAATTTTGGCTGATGAAGTCCGAACCCGACGTGTATAGTTATGATGATTTGGTGGCAGAAGGCGAAGGCACTTGGGACGGCGTGCGCAACCATAGCGCGGCGATTAACCTGCGGACGATGAAGGTCGGCGACGAAGCCTTTTTCTACCACAGCAATATCGGGCTTGAGATTGTTGCCATCATCACGATCAGCCAAGAGCATTTCATCGACCCGACCGACGAAAAGGCACGCTTTGTTGCGGTCAAGGTCAAGCCGTCACGCAAGCTTGCCCAATCGGTGACGCTGAAGGCCATCAAGGCGAACCCGAATCTGGCCGAAATGGAAATGCTGCGGCAATCGCGTCTGTCGGTAGCGCCCGTGCGCGCGACCGAGTGGAAAGAGATATTGAAAATGGCGGGCGAATGAACGTGCCCAAGATCGCGATTCTAGCCCCCGTCCCCGAATATGAAGAAGACTGGTCGCGTATAAAGGCGGATTATGCGCGGCTATTGGGCGATCAGGCGACGTTTATCGATTGGACCAAGGCGGGCGACTTGAGCGGCTTTGATTTGGTCACGCCATTATTGGCATGGGGATATCCGCGCGATTGCAAGCGCTGGTTTGCCCTGCTTGACCGGTTGGAGGCCGACGGCACCGCCGTTTCCAATCCCGTCAGTATATTGCGGTGGAATAGCGACAAATCCTATCTGGCAGAATTGGATGCCGCCGGCATTCCCTCCGTCCCGACTTTAGTGAGCGACGCGCTTGATGCCGCCGCGCTTGACCATGCCCGCACCAATTTTGCTGTCGACACGCTCGTGGTTAAGCCACCTATTTCCGGCGGTGCCGACGGGACATTCCGGCTGACGCTTGGCGACGACATTCCCGATTCGGTCGCCGGGCATCGCATGATGATCCAGCCCTATCTGCCGACGATAGCCGAGGAAGGCGAATATTCGCTCTTCTACTTTGGCGGCAACTTCAGTCACGCCATCATCAAACGTCCAGCGGCAGGCGATTTCCGCGTGCAGGAACAATATGGCGGCTATGAAGCGGCGGTGACACCGCCTGCCGCAGCAGCAGATCTGGCACAACGCGCCTTAGCCGCGACCGCATCCATCACCGGCGCTGGCACGCTGGCGTATGCCCGGGTCGACCTATTGCGCGACGGCGATGGTGTGTTCCGCTTGATGGAGCTGGAATTGATAGAACCATCGCTCTTCCTGCGCTTTGCACCCGACAATGGCACCGCATTCGCTGAAGCGTTGCTGGCAACAGCCGGAACCAAAAGGTCGCCCGCTTCGGGCGGCCTTATGCCCGACGGTAATCGGCGATGATCTCGCCACAGGCCTGCAATTCCGCTTCGTGACCAGCCTCGCGCCAGCTTTCGGCCAAGGCATCCTTCTCCCACGCGCGCATTGCGGGAAGCCCGAGCATATGGTCCACCCATTCTTGCCCGGCATGACCGACATCAAGGCCATAAGTGCGCACGCGAAACGCAACTGGCGCAAAAAATGCGTCGACGGCGGTGAAATGCGGCCCCGCCAGAAACGGACCGCCAAAGCTATCAAGGCCTTGCGCCCAAAGCTCCGATATGCGCGCAACATCGCGTTGCAAGGCCGCGGACATGGGTTTTGGCTTCACCCGTACCCCGACATTCATCGTGCAATCATTGCGCAAAGCAGAAAAGCCGCCATGCATTTCGGTCACAGCGCATTGCGCCCATGCGCGTGCCGCCCGATCCTCCGGCCAGACGCCTTCGTGCCTGTCAGCCAAATATAAAGTGATGCCAAGCGAGTCCCAGACAGTCCGTGCGCCGTCCAGCAACACAGGCACTTGTCCCGTCGGCGAAAATGCACGGAAGGCTTCGTAATTGCTATCAGCAGCAAAGGGCTCGATGCGGTCTTCGAACGGGATGTCCAGCATCGTCATCAACACCCAGGGCCGCAGGCTCCAGCTGGAATAATTGCGGTTCGCGGTGATCAGCGTGTAGGTCATTGGAAGCGGCCTTTCCCGTGAAAGTGGGTTCTTAGGCGCGCCAGCTAATCATTGAGTTCCAGCCAACGCGACTCTGTGCGCTGATGATAGCTGTCGAAAACAGCAAAAGGAATGCGGAAGGGCGTGCCCCAGTTGCTGTTCCACATGGCAACAACGCCCGTGCGCGTTGCGGGTTCGAAAATCAGCGTTGCGCGATATCCATCCACCGCGCCCGAATGACCGATGAACTGGCGTCCGTCATAGGTGAAGGTGCGCCAGCCAAGGCCATAATGGGCATCCGAATTCGCCTGCCGCAGCTCACCGCCATATATTGGCGCCGTATTGACGCGCGGGGCCTGCGCCAAGCGAAGCGTTGAGGCGGGCAGCACATCAGGGCGCTCGCCCATCGTTGCCTGCAACCAGCGGGAGAAATCAACAATATTGCTTTCGACCCCTGCCGCAGCGGGTACCCGCCAATAGCTTTCTTTTAAGGTGCGGACATTTCTGCCACTGTGCGGTCGGGCCCAATCCTTCGCGCCCGTCAGTCCTGCCATGCCGAAATTCGCGCTGGTCATACCCAGCGGCAAAAAGAAACGCTCGCTGACCAGATGGGGATAGGATCGCTTGCCCGCTTCAGCCAATATCTCACTGGCGGTGTCGAACGCTAGGTTTTGATAGGTGTGGCACGTTCCGGGCGTACATTGCAGCGGCGCTTCTGCCAGACTGGCGCGAATAACGCGCGGATCCTGCCCATCCTCCAGCTTTTCATCATATGCGTTTTTGGTGAGACCGGTCTGCTGCGCCAACAACTGTGCAAAGCTTATCCGCGCCTCAGCGCCATCGGGCAGACGCAGCGAACTTTTCCAGCTAGACACCGGCTTGTTCAGATCAACCGCGCCTTCGCTTGCCATTGATGCCGCCAGCGTACCGGCAACCGTTTTGGAGACGGAAGCCCAGCGGAACACCGTGTTGATGGTAACTGGGGCGTTCGTTGAACGGTCCACAACGCCATAGCCATGGACAAAGCGCAGCTCGCCATCCTCAACGATTGCTACCGCGAGCCCCGCCATTTCGGAACGCTGCGTCAGTGCGGCAAATTGCTGGTCGAGTTTGCCATAATCGATCCGACCGCGCCATTCATCCGGCTGATCGGGCAGATCAGGGGGTGTCTTTACAAGTTTGCGCAGCACCACCGCGACCTGGCTCGTCGCCGGCGCCGAGTATAAAAAATACCAGCTGGCCAGCCCCAATGCAGAGGCGGCAATCAAGGATATAATGAAGCGCCGCATCGTACCGATTAAATCGCGACCTCATAAAGTGCAGTGGTTTTGCCTGCGACTTCATCAACGGTGATTCCCGGCGCAACTTCAATCAGCTTGAACGGCGACGATTTGTCGGAGCGTTGGAACACCGCCAAATCCGTGATGATCATATCGACGACATTTTTGCCCGTTAGCGGCAATGTGCATGCGGGGATGAACTTTGGCGAGCCGTCCTTGGCGTTATGCTCCATCACGACGATGATCTTCTTCACGCCAGCGACAAGGTCCATTGCCCCGCCCATACCCTTGATCATCTTGCCGGGGATCATCCAGTTGGCGATGTCGCCATTCTCCCCGACTTCCATCGCGCCCAGCACGGTCAGGTCGATATGCCCGCCGCGGATCATGGCGAAGCTGGCGGCGCTATCGAAATAGGCGGTCTGCGGCAGCTCGCTGATGGTTTGCTTGCCTGCATTGATAAGGTCAGCATCCTCTTCCCCCGCAAAAGGGAACGGGCCAATGCCCAACATGCCATTTTCGGACTGAAGCGTTACTTCGACGCCAGCCGGAATATGGTTGGCCACCAGCGTGGGGATACCAATGCCCAGGTTCACATAATATCCGTCGCGCAATTCCTTTGCAGCGCGGGCGGCCATTTCGTCACGGGTCCAGCTCAATGTATCAATCCATCTTCATCGGTTGTGGGGTGTTCAGTCGGCAGATCGGTGGGGTTGGCTTACCGCTCATTTCGCGGGCTCCCATTTGGTGTCGGCCGTAAAGATTTCGTCATAGCCACCCCGGATTGACGGGCCATAGACAGGGTTGGAGAACAGGAACCAGCCATTACCCCACATTTCCGCAATCGCGGGATTGGTTGCCAGCTTCCGCCGATCAGCCACGCTCAGGCCCTTGGCGTTAAACGCCTGGACAAAGTCGCCAAGCTGATCGCCAGCCAGCGCTATCACGCAATATTTTGCGGCGATGGCAGCCCGCCTGCCATCTTTGCTCGATCCGGTGGCGTCATCACCCATAAGGTACAGCGTGTCTTTATGTTCGAATTCGCCAAGCCCTGCCATGCGCAACGCGTCTTCCGTGCCTTTGGCGTTCGCTGCTGTGCGATTGGTGTTCGCGATGATTGTCACGCCAGCATCGCGCATGATTTTCAGTGCGTCGATCGCGCCGGGCATGGCCAGTGCTTTGCCAGCACCGCCTTTTTCCCACGCATTCCAGATGACTGGGTCAAAATCCTTACCCTGCTCCGCCATGTAGCGCATTGCGCCTACGTTCCAGAGCAGCGTTTCGTCGGCATCAAATACCGCGGCCAATGGCTTTGAACCGCAGCTTTCGAACCGGGGCGCGTCCGGGGTTGACCCATCTGCCAGCACCGTCTGCGATTTGATGGCACGGTTCAGGGCCTTTGCACGGACATATTGCGCCATTGCTTTATATACCTGCGCCGACGCAATGCTGCCTTCAGCCGAACCATAAAGCCATTGCTGCCCCGTCG
The DNA here is from genome assembly GCA_027490455.1 of Sphingomonadales bacterium. GTDB lineage: Bacteria > Pseudomonadota > Alphaproteobacteria > Sphingomonadales > Sphingomonadaceae > Sphingorhabdus_B. Next base: position 6,328 of record JAIXYC010000136.1, on the reverse strand, counting down.
GTGGCGAAGCGGAGGTTGGCTTTTCGCCGATCTGGGTCGCGAGCGCGTCCTTGCTGAGCACGGGCGCAGCAACCTGCTGACCTTGCGCTGCGCTACTGGCCAGCGCCAGCGCCAGCGCGGCAACGCTGACTGCCAAACTGCGGATCATGCGCTTTCCCTTTCACGTACCGTGCGGAACTCGATCTTTTTGTCATAAGGCGCGCCAACGATCATGCGCTGCACATAGACGCCGGGCAAATGGATGCAGTCGGGGTCAAGGCTGCCAACCGGCACCACTTCCTCCACCTCAACCACGCAGACCTTACCGCAGGTGGCGGCGGGCAGATTGAAGTTGCGGGCCGTCTTGCGGAAGACAAGGTTCCCGCTTTCATCGGCCTTCCACGCTTTGATGATCGACAGGTCAGCAAATATACCGCGTTCGAGGATATATTCCTCACCGCCAAAATCTTTCACTTCCTTACCCTCGGCAACTAAAGTGCCGACGCCCGTCTTGGTATAAAAACCGGGAATGCCAGCGCCACCCGCGCGCATCCGTTCGGCCAGCGTTCCTTGTGGGCAGAATTCCACCTCAAGCTCGCCCGCCAGATACTGCCGCTCAAATTCTTTGTTCTCACCCACATAGGACGAGATCATTTTCTTCACCTGCTTGGAGCGCAGCAGCTTGCCAATGCCTTCATTGTCGATACCGGCATTGTTGGACACGAAAGTCAGGCCAGTCACGCCACTGTCCCGGACGGCGTCTAACAACCGTTCGGGCAAGCCGCACAGGCCAAAGCCGCCGCTGGCAATCAATATGTCGTTTTTGAGCAGGCCGTCGAGCGCGGATGCCGCGTCCGGGAAAAGTTTTTGCGCCATGAAGTGCTCCAAGAGTTGGGAGAGACGGAACGGCTCCCGCCTAGACGTCAACGGGTGTAAAGGTCAACGCCAATAGCGCGCCCAATTCGCGCAATGCTTGCGCGCCGCTGGCAACCTTTATCGCAGCCATGCCCATCGCTGCTGCGGGTTTGCAGTTGATGCCAAGGTCATCAAGGTAGATGCATTGTCGCGGAGAAACAGCGAGCGCTTCACACATCATATGATAGATGCGCGGGTCAGGTTTGCGGACACCCGCTTTGCTCGATTCAATGATATGGTCGAACCGTTCCATCACGACGGCCACCGCCGCCGCTTTTGCTTCGCTCACCGCCATGCCTGCGCCTTTGCCCGACGGCACATTGTTTGTGATGCATCCCAGCGCAAAGCCCAGCGATTTAAGCTGATCAAGCGCTGCCACCATGTCTGGGCGGATTTCGCCAGCAAGGCAGGCGATAACCGACGCACCGTCCAATGCATGCCCCAGTGCCTGCGCTTCGGCAGCAAACAGCGCGTCAAATTCGGTCGCGCTACATTCGGCGCGTTCGAATTTGGCCCATGCATTATTGTCCGGATTCACCGAATTGACCCGACGTACGAAATCCTCGGGCAGGCCGCGCTCCGCCTCCATCCGGTTAAACGCCTCAAACGGTGACGAAGTGATGACGCCGCCGAAGTCAAAAATTACCGTATTAAATGTCATGCAATGCCAGATCTCAATATTGCAGCTTAAGCCCCGGCCGCGCCCAACGGGTTTTCACCAGACGCCCACTGCCCGACAGGCAGATATACGCGTCCATCATATCGTCTCCGCCCCACGCAATGTTGGTGGTGAAGATATCATCGGTCGCAACAAATTCGACCAGCTCACCATCCGGCGAAATCACGCTGATCCCGCACTCGCCAATCGTCGCGACGCAGATATTACCGCTTGCTTCGATGCCAAGGCTGTCGAAAAATTTATACCCGGCTGGACGATATACGGGAATCCCCGGCCCACCCGGACCCGCATCCGGCGCAACTTTGCCTGGCGACGTGATGTTGAACTTCATCAACCGGCACGTATAGGTTTCGGCGGCATATAATGTCTTGCCATCGGGCGACAGGCCGACGCCGTTGGGGTTGTTTGACGGAAAAATAACCTCTTCCAAATGGCTGCCATCTGCCTTGGCATAAAAGATGCCCACAACATCATGGCTGCGCTTGGCATAATCGATCTTGCCATGGTCGGTGAACCAGAACCCGCCATGCGCATCAAAAACAATGTCATTCGGGCCACGCAGACTGCAGCCAAAGTCACCCGATTTATAGAGTATCTCGACTGCGCCGGTATCGATATCGATACGTTCAATCCGGCCGCCGGAATAATCCTGCGCAATGCCGTGCGGCGCAAGAAAGCCATTGGCTTCCACATATTCAAAGCCGCCATTGTTGCAGCAGTATAATTTGCCATCGGGGCCAAGTGCCAAGCCGTTGGGACCGCCGCCCGTTTTCGCAACGACGGACTTGCTGCCGTCGGGCCGCACCCGCGTGATCTGTCCTTCAGCGATTTCGACCAAAATGACGCTGCCGTCGGGCATGACGACTGGGCCTTCCGGGAAGCGCAGGCCGTCGGCGACCAATTCAAACTCTGCCATATATTCTCTCCTTCACCCCGGCTCGCGCGTTGGCGCGGTCCGGTCTCCCTCTCCAAGCTCGGCCTGCATGTACACGCTGTCAAGCCAGCGGCCAAATTTCCGACCGACCGACCGCATCCGGCCGGCAAAAGTGAATCCCATTTTCGTATGTAGCGCCACCGACGCAGGCTCCCCGCCGCCGATCACGGCAATCATTTGCCGGAAACCGCATGCGTGCGCTGCATCCAGCAGCCGGCGCATCAATAGGGCACCGATCCCCTGACCCACAACTTGCGCGCGCACATAAATCGAGTTTTCGCAGGTGAAGTCATAAGCGGGCCGGTCTCGAAATGCCGTGGCGTAGGCATAGCCCAATATCACCCCTTCGCGTTCGGCAACCAGGAATGGCCAACCATGGGCCAAAATGTCCGCAATCTTCTGTTCGGTTTGCTCCAATGTGCGCGGCACAGTGTCAAAACTGGCAGTGCCGTTCAGAACATGATGGGCATAAATGTCGGCTATGGCTTGTGCATCGGTGATGCGCGCGCCCCGCACGATTACTTCGTTCTTCGCCTGCCCCGCGTCATCCATCCGTCATCGCTGACATAATATAACGGCCTTTGGAAGCATTTTGCCGTGTTTGATATCAATCAAAGATTTTGCCTCGCATAGGCCTACACTCAATCGCATCAATCCGGGTCGGCCTATTCTGGCGTATGAAAAGGAACTGATGATGAAATCTATCATGGTACATGCTGGCGGAGACGCAGCCTTTGAAAGCCGGTTGCAGGCGGGGCTTGATCTTGCCCGCCGTTTCAACGGGCATTTGACTTTGGTCTTGCCGAGACCGACGCAGGATTATGTGGCGTTTGACATGTTCGGCGGTGCGCATTTCATTGCCGAAGCCTTTGATGCCGCCGAAACGGAACGCGGAAAGCTCTGCGCACGCACCGACGCGCATCTGAAGTCTGAGGATGTGCCCTGGGATTGGCAGATATTTGACGGAACGACATCCGATGCGTTGATAAACGCAGCGCGACTGGCGGACATATTGGTTATGTCGCTGGACGAAGCGGGCGCACCCGGCGGCCCGCGCGCATGGGTCAGCGATGTCGTCACAGCGTCGCGAACGCCGGTATTTGCGGTGCCTGCATCGACAAAGCGCGTCTCATGGGACCGCGCGATGGTGGCATATGACGGCGGATTTGAAGCGGCCAACGCGCTGCGCGCCGCACTTCCGTTGCTTCAGGCCGCAACGCACGTGCGGATCGCAGAGGTTGAAACCGTGCCTGAAGAATTCCCTGTGACGGACGCTGCGACCTATCTGTCGCGCCATGGCGTCCGCGCCGAAATAGCCGTCGCGGCAAAAGGTGATCACAGCGTCGAGGAACGGTTGCTGGCTGAAGTACATGCGTGGCGACCCGATTTCCTCGTCATGGGTGCCTATGGCCATGGGCGGTGGCGCGAAACCTTGTTTGGCGGCGTGACGCGTTTCATGCTGGGCGAATTGGGCATCCCTGTATTACTGGCGCATTAGGGTCAGGACCCTAAACAAAGATTGGCTTTTGCCCTTTTTCCGTGCCAGCTAGGGCACGGAGATAGGGAGATTTAAGTGACGCAGAATACAGCCAAAGCAAGCCGTCCAATGGGTTTTTGGATGGCACTTGCGCTCGTCATGGGCAGCATGATTGGGTCAGGCGTGTTCCTGTTGCCCGCGAGCCTTGCGCCCTTGGGGTGGAATTCCGTTATTGGATGGTTGATTACCTTAGCTGGCGCATTGTGCGTGGCAGCGGTATTTGGCGCGTTGAGCAAGGCCTTGCCAAAGGCGGGTGGGCCTTACGCCTATACGCGCGCGGCCTTCGGCGACGGCGCGGGCTTCGCGATTGCATGGGCCTATTGGATATCGATGTGGGTTGGCAACGCCGCCATCGCCACCGCTGCGGTCAGTTATCTGAGCCAATTGTTTCCGGTTGTCGGAACCCACGGCATATCGTCGGCAGTGACCATCGCAATTATTTGGGCATTTACGCTCATCAACATTCGCGGCACCAAGCTTGCCGGGCAAGTTCAGATCGTATGGACGGTTGCAAAGCTGCTGCCTCTGGTCGCGGTGATCGGGCTTGCGGCCTATGTCCTTGCGACCCAGGGCACCGCGCTTGTCCGGCCATTTGTTGCCGCAGACATTTCGGCGGCGAGCATTTCCACCGCCACCATATTGACCCTATGGGCCATGCTTGGGCTTGAGCTGGCGACCGTGCCTGCCGACAAGGTGCAGGACCCCGAACGCACCATCAACCGCGCGACGCTTTTCGGAACCGCCGGGGCTGGCGTCATTTATATCCTCGTCTGCTCCGCTGTTGTCCTGATGCTGCCGGTCGCCATCACCAGCGTATCGGCCGCGCCATTTGCGGACTTTGTGAATGTATATGCGGGCACCAATGCCGGCACCGCTATCGCCGCGGTCGGCGCCATCAGCGCACTTGGCGCGTTAAACGGTTGGATCATGTGTCAGGCCGAGATGCCCGCCGCTTTGGCGCGCGACGGACTGTTCCCGGCATTCATGGGCAAAGAAAGCGCCAATGGCACGCCGCGCAACGCACATCTATTTACCTCAACACTTTTGACGCTGGTCATTCTGATGAACAGCAGCCGGTCGATGTCATCGATGTTCGAATTTCTCATCTTACTCACCACCGCCATTGTTCTGGTGATGTATTTCGGATGCGCCGCAGCTGCCTTCCGTTTGATGACCAAAGGGCAGTTGCCGGGCAAAGCAGGCTTCAAGGTGATATTGTTGCTCGCAGCGATCTATTCCTGCTGGACGATCTATGGCGCGGGGGCCGAAGCCTTAATCTGGGGCGTTGTTTTATTGTTGGCCGGATTCCCGGTTTTCTGGCTGCTGAAGCTTGCAAGGGGTTCCAAACCCACAAGCTGACGCCTACATGCACAGGACAAGAAATTTGCGGGATATTCGATGAGCTACACTACCGATCTCGGCCTTTATATTGATGGCAGCTGGCGCAAGGGCGAAGGCCGCGACTGTCACGCCGTCATCAATCCGGCCACTGGCGAAACGCTCGCGGAGTTGCCGCTGGCGACGGCGGCAGACCTCGATGAAGCGCTTGCCGCGACAGCAAAGGGTTTTGCATATTGGCGCGGCGTCGATGTAAATGCCCGCGCCGCAATATTGCATAAGGTTGCCGATCTCATACGCGAGCGGGCAGAGGGCATCGCCGTTCTGCTCACGACCGAACAGGGCAAACCACTCGCCGAAGCGCGGACAGAGGTTCTGTCCTGCGCCGCGCAGTTTGATTATTTCGCAGAAGAGGCCAAGCGCAGCTATGGCCGCGTTCTCGTCCGGCCAACAGGACAGCGCGCGATTGTGCTGAAACAGCCCGTGGGACCCGTTGCCGCGTTTTCACCGTGGAATTTCCCGGTCAATTTGATGTGCAAGAAAATGGCTGCGGCGCTCGCTGCGGGCTGCTCGATCATCGCCAAACCGCCGGAAGAAACACCCGCAAGCACAAGCGGCATCATGCAGTGCGTCATCGACGGCGGCGTTCCGGGCAATGTTGCGCAGTTAATTTATGGCGTTCCCGATATGGTGAGCCGCCACCTGATCGCATCACCCATCATCCGCAAGGTCAGCTTCACGGGGTCCGTGCCGGTCGGAAAGCATTTGCTGAAGCTTGCGGCGGACGGCGTCAAGCGCACCACGATGGAATTGGGTGGCCATGCGCCTGTGCTCATTTTCTACGACTGCGACCTTGAAAAGGCCATCACTTTGTCGGCGACCACCAAGTTTCGGAACGCCGGACAAGTGTGCATTTCACCGACGCGTTTCTATGTGCAGGAAGGCG
>JAIXYC010000079.1 GCA_027490455.1 Sphingomonadales bacterium | reverse complement strand
GTCCAGTGGTCGACCCATATTCGATGCGCGAAAAATCCCGCTCAGGGCAACCGCTGCCGGTTCGTATACGAAGCGTTGGTATATCAAATCTGCGCCGAAACCATGTTCGTCCGGTGCGGTTACACCGCGCGAACGTCATGGGTGGATTGATAGATACCAACCAATTGTTATGCTTTTCACATTATCACGAGTCGCCACCCCCTACTCTGCACTGCACGTCAGTGCACAATTGGAGCACCTATATGAACGCAATGACCACACCACGCTGGCTGACTTGGGTCAGCATCCTCTTCCTGCTCTGGAACCTCATGGGCGTCGGCGCCTTTGTCAGCCAATGGACGATGACAGCCGCCGACATCGCTGCGCTGCCACAGAGCCAGCGTGACTTATGGGTATCGATGCCGGGCTGGGCGTGGGCGGCTTATGCCATCGGCGTTGGCGTCGGAACGCTTGGCGCCATCGGCTTGATCCTGCGCAAATATTGGGCATCGCTTGCCTTTTCATTCAGCCTGATCGCGATCATCATCCAGTTCAGCTATCCTTTCCTTATCGCCAGTGGCGCACAGACCGACATCGCCATGCTCGCCTTCCCGATGTTCGTCATCGTGATGGCGGTGGTGCAGTGGCAACTGTCACGGCACTGGCAACGCAAAGGCTGGCTGGCCTGATTTTTCCAAGGGAGAGGCAATGGCGCGACTGGCCGCGTTGGCAGAAGCCTAAAAATCCACCTGCTCATAATGTTTGGGCGGGGTGATGACTTCCATACGTTCGGACAATAATGGGCGGAAGCTTGGGCGCGACTTGAACATCGCATACCACGCCTTGGTCTGTTCATGCCCCGTCCAGTCAATTCCGCCGAGATAATCGGCCACCGAAATTTGTGCGGCCGCCGCAAGGTCGGCCATGCTCATCACCGCGCCGGACAGCCATGCACGGTGGTCAATCAGGTAATCGATATAATCGAGATGCCCGTTGGCCAGCTTCATGGCTTCACGCAATATTTTGGACTCGGGCGGTTGCCGGTCGATCAGGCGCTTTTTCATCCGTTCGTGCAGAAGCGGCTGCGTTACATCGCCGTAAAATTGTTCGTCAAACCATGCGACCAGCCGGCGTGTTTCGGCGCGATATTGCGCAGTGCCCGTGATCATCGGATTGGTGGCGACGGTTTCATCGATATATTCTGAAATCGCGACCGAATCGACCAAGGTGATATTGCGTTCCGGGTCGCGCATCACCGGCGTGCGGCCAGCGGGGTTCATGTGCAGAAACTCGTCGCGCTGTTCCCACGGATTTTCGCGCACAAGGCTGTACGGCACACCCTTCTCGCCCAAAAGGAGTCGTACCTTACGCGAAAAGGGACACAGCGGATATTGATGGAGATGCCACATGCGTATCTGTTAGGACCGGTTAACCAAAATGTGAAGGGGTGCGCCACAAAAGCGCATAGATTAGTTGGATTTAGAAACTTCGCCGGGCTCTCTTTTGGCTTCTTTCGCCATTTCCGCGTCAATCTTGGCCTCGGCCGCCTTCACCTTGCGTTCGGTTTCGGCATATTGGCTGTCAAAATCCTTCTGACAGCCAGCCAGTGTGAGCAACAGAATGAGCGCAACACGACGCATCAATAATCCTTTTTATACCGCACATTGACGTTCGACGTTCCACCGCTGCCGATCTGGCTTAAGATCGACAGCGCGGGCGTCAGGCTGATTTCCAGCTGCGTTGCCGTATAGCCCCGCGCGTCGGTGACGATTTCGACATAGACATCATTGGTAATATATTGGCCAAATGCCACCGCCATACCGCGCCCGGTGACGTCATCCGCGCCCAATATGCGCAGCCGGTCCAATCCTGTTGCCGACTGCAGCACGCCCAGCGGGTTAAGTCCGCCCGGTCCGCCGCGCAAATTGTTCAGCGAACCTGCCAATTGCACCGCCTGAATCGCGGACAGTTGGCCAATTGAATTGCCAAATAATATGCGTGCCATAATCTCATCCTGCGGCAATGCCGGGGTCGAGCTGAAGCTGATGTCCGGATTTTGGCCAGTGCCCCTGATGTTGACGCGCACCGTCGTGCCGTCGACGTCACTGGCGGCGGCGACGCGGATCGACGGGTTGGCAGCGGGGCCGCCGTTGAAGGATATCCGGCCGCTTTCCAGTTCGAACGACCGACCCGCAAAGCCCAATGTGCCGCGCACCAATTCCATGTCGCCCGAAATCAGCGGTGCAGCGCTGGTGCCCGTTATCCGCAATTTGGCACCCCATTCGGATTCAAGCCCCATGCCGGTGACATATAAGTTGCCGGGCGCTTCAAGCGCGATGTCGAGTTTCCAGTTACTGGGCAGACTTGCGATAGCATCGGCATCACCGGACACACGTGGACGGCGAATGGACTGTTTGCGGCGGACACCGGTGAGTGTTGCAACCTTCGCCGCGCCCTGTCGGATGATTTTGTAACGCGTTTCGGGCAGGCGCAACTTACCGCGGATCAGTGCGGAACCATCCGGCGCATTAGATACGGTGATTTGTCCCGTTGCCGTTGTCGAGATCAGTTCGCTTCGGGCTACACGTGCGCGGTCGAGGTCGAGGTTCAACTGAACCGGGAAGCCTTTGGCGGAGCTGAGATTGACAATGCCCTTGCCGCTGACCGTCCCGTCGCCTGCCTTTGCGCTCAGCTCGGTCACGTCCAACTGGTCGTTGGTAAACAGGCCGCGGATACGCAAATTGGTCAACCGCGTGCCATAGACATCATTTTCGTAAATCAGGTCATTCGCGCGGACAACACCGGTCAGCTGGGGCGTTTGGAGACGGCCCGAAAAATCCGCCGCAACTCCGATGTTTCCGGACAGGCTCTGGTCCGCCAAAGCCGCCAGCGAAAACAGCGTATCTGCCGGACCATTATAGCGCACGCCACCCGACAAGGGCGCAGCAAGCAACCGTTCGGTCCAACTGGCCGTACCGGGCGGCAGCGGTGTCAGGTCAATCTGGACGCGCCCCACAGCGGCACCTCGCCGCCGGATGATCGCGCGCGCATTGCCGCCATCGGGCAACAATCGCCCGACCAGACTGATATCGACAGGCTGCGAACGCGACCCTAGATTTGCGCGGACGAAGCTGCTGATGTCCAACCGTGCATCCGCACGCGGAAAAGCCGCCAAGGATGCTTGCGCCCAATCGATGCTTCCGGTGACGGTTCCGCTCAGGCCGGGAACGGGAAAGAGAGGATTCAAAGCCGCGATGTCGACCTTGTCCAATCGTGATTGGAACGTCATCCTATCGCCATAGCTACCGGCAAGCCGGACCGAACCTTGCGCCAGTTTGATTGTGCTGGGCAAAATGTCATAGCTGCCGCGGCGCGGGATGACGCGGATGGGACCCGCTGTTGCGAAATCGACACTGTTCGCCCGGCCCTTGGCAGCGATGCGCCAAAGCTGCGGGGTGAAATCTGCATTGGCGGCAACGCGGAAGGGCACTTCACTTCGGCCCTCGGCCAATATTTGCCCCGTCCCTGTTCCATCGCGATAGTTGATCTTTGCCCGGGCGGCGGCAATCGCAACGTCGTTCAAAATGGCGTTTTCCATTTGAACATCCGCGACAATTTGCGGGCTGTCATACAAGATCATATCGGCTTTGATGATACCGCGACCAATGGCGAGTTTTTGCGCGCCGACGAGTTCCGCATTCAACGCAACCGCATCAACGACGGCGCGTTGGAAACTGCCTTGCGCCGAAAGGTCAATCCTACCGTCGAACCCTGCGCCTGCACCGGTTAGCGTGCCGACAAAGGGACCCGCGGCTGCTTGCCGGATGCGACCGGTAATGCCGATGCCCGCAAAATTGCCCCGTAGGATGTCGATTGTGAGCGGACCATCGCCCGAAAGCACATCGGCGTCACCGCTGATCGGACCATAATCGGTCAACCCCGTCAGTGCGACCGCGTAACCCCGCTGGCTTCGCGTGACGACACCGACCACATTCGACAAACCAACACCAAAACCCGGATTGGTCGCAGTGATGCGATGCACCGGTTCGTCAAAGGTCCCGGTCATGCCGACAGTGACGGGGCCATATTGGTTCGAATAGCCAAGCCCGTTAAATATTACGCGGCCACCGTCGGCTACGTAAGTTCCGGTGCCGCTGTTCAGCCGGAACAACGGTGAGACGAGGGTCGCACGGGTGATCTGCAATATGCCGTTGCTGCCATATCGAATGTCGGCATCGACAAACATCTGCCCGCCCAGAAACTTTTGCGCGCCCGCACTG
>JAIXYC010000067.1 GCA_027490455.1 Sphingomonadales bacterium | reverse complement strand
CCCGCTGAAAAGGCAGAGCTGACAGCCGATACTTTGTTCAAAAAAGCGGGCGAATAAGGACGACGTCGTCATTGCCTTAATCGCTTGATTAAGGCACGGATGTGCTATGGCTACCAAAGCAACCCCTGATTACGACGCGTCGCTTGCCGACCACGGATTTGAAGCAAAAGCGTTTAAGGGGCTAACATACCCTTTAGGCGACCATGCCCCGGCTTATGGTGAAATCTACCCTATCGCGCCGGACATTGGCTGGACGCGCATGCCCGTGCCCGGCAATTTGGCCCATATCAACCTGTGGCTATTGGACGAGGGCGAGGCCGGCTATGCGCTCGTGGACACCGGCCTTTTCATGCCGCCGACCATTCAACAGTGGCAAGCGATGTTCGCCGGCAATTTGGCCGACCGCGAACTCAAGCGGATTTTTGTAACCCATTTTCACCCCGACCATGTTGGCTGCGCGGGATGGCTTTCCAATAAGTTCAAAGTCCCTGTTTGGATGAACCGAACCGAATGGTTGATGGCGCGTATGCTCATCGCAGATCAGTTGGACCAGCCACCCGAAGATGTCTTAAACAACCGCCGCTTTGCAGGTTATGATGAAGAACGCATAGATGAGGTGCGCAAGGCCGGTTGGGGCGGATTTGCGCGGGCGGTTTCACGGCTACCCACGGGACATGTCCGCATGGATGACGGACAAGTCATCCGCGTTGGCCAGAGGGATTGGACCGTGATGACCGGCGGCGGACATACACCGGAACATGCCTGCCTTGTCGATTTTGATAATGGCATGATCATCGCGGGTGACCAGATTTTGCCGCGTATCACCTCAAATGTTTCCGTCATGGACAGCGAGCCCAATGCTGACCCACTGGGTGAGTGGCTGGACTCCATTGCAAAGTTTCGGGACGCATTGCCTGCGGATATGCTGGTCCTGCCAGCACATGGCGAGCCGTTCACCGGCGTGCATGTGCGGTTGGATAAGCTGGCGTCTGGCCACCATGAACGGCTCGACAAGTTAGAAGCTGCCCTACGGCACACAGAAATGCGCGCGGTCGATACATTTGCATTGCTGTTCGACCGGGAAATTGATGAAACGGTTTATGGTTTGGCGACCGGAGAGGCGCAGGCGCATTTGCGCTATTTGCACTTTGCCGGTCGGATAAAATGTGAAATCCGCGATGGTGTTGGCTGGTATCACGCGGCATAAAGCGCGCATGACACAAAATGTCTGGAACAGTCACTACCTGCACCCTGTAAAATGGGACCAACATTTTGCGCCGTTGGCGTTGCACGATATGTTTTTCCAGTCCGCCGAACGGATGGGCCGTGCGGCAATCGCCGATTTCATGGATAGTAAGCATTCGGTTGCATGGTGACCGACCCCGCAGAGATACGCAAAATCATCCATGTCGATATGGATGCGTTCTATGCCAGTGTGGAGCAGCGCGATAATCCCGAACTGCGCGGCAAGCCGGTCGCCGTCGGAGGATCTTCCAAACGCGGCGTTGTGGCCGCGGCAAGCTATGAAGCACGGGCGTTTGGTGTGCGCTCTGCCATGCCTTCGGTGACGGCATTGCGGCAATGTCCTGACCTCATTTTCGTGAAGCCGCGGTTTGAGGCGTACAAGGCCGTGTCGCGTCACATTCGGGAGATATTTGCCCGGCACACCGATGTAATCCAGCCTTTATCGCTGGATGAGGCGTATCTTGATGTCACGCATGACAAGCAGGGCATCGGTTCGGCCGTCAAAATTGCGAAAGCCATTCGCGCGGCTATTCGTGAAGAAACCAGACTGACGGCAAGTGCGGGTGTTAGCTACAACAAATTCATCGCCAAGCTGGCGAGTGACCAGAATAAACCTGATGGCATGTGCGTGATATTGCCCGAGCAGGGACCGGAATTTGTCGCAAGCTTACCTGTGCGGCGGTTCCACGGTGTGGGGCCACGCACGGCTGAAAAAATGGCCAAGCTAGGCGTGCATACCGGTGCAGATCTTGCCCAAAAGGACGAGATTTGGCTGTCGCAGCATTTTGGCAGTTGGGGTGCTTATCTTTTTCATGCGGCGCGCGGGATCGACAACCGTCCCGTCAACGCCAATGCCGTGCGTAAATCCATTGGCGCTGAAAGCACCTATTTCGAAGATAAACGCAGCGAGGATGAGTTGCGCGAAGCGTTAGACGATATTGTCGAGATCGTTTGGGATCGTATTGACCGCAATCAAGCCCAGGGTAAGACGTTGGTCTTAAAGGCCCGCTATTCCGATTTCCGGACCGTCACACGGTCGCGGACGGTTGGGCACATACTCTCTGACCGTTCGGCAATCGCGACGCTGGGCCATGCGCTGTTGGACCAGATTCTACCCGTCGAAATGGGTGTTCGCCTGCTTGGACTGACATTGTCGGGACTTGTTGATCAAAATGACATTGCCGCCGAGCCAACAACGCAGGGACAATTCGCATTTGACCACATTGAAAAATGAAACAATCGGCGTTATATCAGAAAACTGTTATGCAGTTATAATACAGGAAGCAGAATGGCGCGGCCACAAACTGATATAGAAGCCGGCAGAACTGCGTTGCTTGAAGTGGTCGATAACCTTGTTCGCAAACGTGGTTCGGTCGATATCTCCATGACGGATTTGGCCGCGGCGGCGGGTATGTCACCGTCGAATCTGTATCGGTTCTTCGACAATAAGGAAGCTTTGCTGGAGGCTGTAGCCGAGCGTTTCTTCGCGGAAAAAATTCGCATCATGGTCGAAGTCACCGAGTCCGACTTGCCGGTTCGTGACAAAATGTATCAATATTTCGCCCGGCGCTACTTAGCTTCGGTCGAGCAGTTTGAGGCCGAGCCCGACCTGCTAAAAAGCTATTTGGAAATTGGTCAGCAGCATTTCGAAGTGGTGCGCGGTTATGTGGACCTTGGTGACCATTATCTCGCGATCATCGTGGCCGAGGCTATGGAGCAGGGCTATTTCGAAGGCCTGTCTATTGATGAGGCGGTGTCGTTCATCAACCAAATGCTGCATTGCTATACAAACCCCGACATGCTTTTTTACATCGGGACCACGAAGCTGAGCGTTACCAAGCTGGCCATGGTCGTGGATACAGTTTTTCAAGGGCTGGGTAAAAAGATGGCGACCCAATCGGCACCCGGATCGCACATGAAAATCGTGTCTTAACCGCTCTTATTGGGCTTCGAGCTTAACGTCATCACGGCAATGTAGCGACCAGCACATATTCGCTTTTACAACACGCCTCCTCTGATTTAAGCAGGTGATTAAATTAGGGGGAGAGAACAACTATGCGCGTCGAAAACGCCGTTTTTCCGGGCACGGAGCAAGTCACGGCCTTTTTTGGCGGTCCTGAAAATGGCCCCTTTGTGATGGTCAACCTTCTGAAATTTAAAGAGACCGCAGAATATGCCGATGGCAGCGACGCTGACCTTAGTGGTGCAAAGGCATATGCCCGTTATGGCAAGGGTATTCAGGCGTGTCTCGCCGCCGTCGATGGCAAGCAGATTTATGCCGGCCCCGTAACCGGCCTGATGATTGGCGAGGTTGAAGAGCTTTGGGACATGGTTGCGTTGGTCGAATATCCTTCGCTGGCGGCCATGCAGAAAATGATGTCTTCCCCGGAATATCGCGCGATTGAAGTTCATCGCAAAGCTGGCCTCGCCGGCCAACTCAACATTCGCACACGCCAGATTGGACGCTGACACCATGAAACCTATTAAAAACCGCATCACCGAATTGCTTGGCGTTGAATATCCGATCATTCAGGCACCCATGGGGTGGATCGCGCGGGCGCAACTGGCTTCGGCCGTTTCAAACGCTGGTGGGCTTGGCATCATTGAAACGTCCTCCGGCCAATTGGAGGAAGTGCGCGCAGAGATTATCAAGATGCGCGAACTTACGGACAAGCCATTTGGCGTGAACATTGCGCAAGCCTTTGTCCGCGATCCCGGCATCGTGGATTTCGTGGTCGATCAGGGCGTAAAATTTGTCACGACGTCGGCGGGCGACCCGAACAAATATTGCGGCCCGTTAAAGGCTGCGGGGCTAACCGTCTTTCACGTTGTGCCGACTTTGGCAGGCGCGTTGAAGGCGATTGAGGCGGGTGTCGATGGCTTGGTCGTCGAAGGCGGCGAGGGCGGCGGGTTTAAAAATCCCAAAGATGTTGCCCTCATGGTCCTGTTGCCGCTCATCCGGAGCAAGGTTGACGTGCCGATCGTCGCAGCGGGCGGAATGGTCTGTGGACGGACGATGGCGGCAGCGTTCGCGCTTGGCGCAGAAGCGGTGCAAATGGGCACGCGGATGGTCAGCGCGGCGGAATCCCCAGTTCACCAAAACTGGAAAGACGCGATAATAAACGCCAAGGAAACCGACACGCTGTTCCTGAACCGTCATGGCCCGGGCCCTGCGTTGCGTGCGCTGCGAACCGACCGGACCGAAAAGCTGGATGTAACGCCATCGGAAAATATCATGGGCGAGATGCGCGGCGTGCTCGATTTGTATTTTGGCGGTGACATGGAAGCTGCGATCGCGTTGTCGGGACAAGTTGCTGGACGCATTGATACGGTGAAGCCTTCGAAACAAATCATCGACGAAGTTATGGAAGAATTCCATGACGTGATGAATAATATGCGCAACGACTATTCATAGGCGCTGCTTTGGATCCTGTCTTAGAAGAATTCCTGAGCGATCCCACGGCGGATGTTTCCGCGCTGCACGATGTTGCGCGGATTAAGGCAATTCTCGAGCAATGCGCACGCGATGGCCGGGCAATCAGCTATTCGGAGTTGCTGCTGAACCTTGGCTTCCGGTTTACACGGCCAAAGATGCGCGCGGTCTGCAAGACGTTGGATAAGATTGACCAGATAACACTTGCCGAAGGGCGGCCAGCGCTTGCCGTGCTTGTGGTGCGCGAAGGCGACGGCTTGCCGGGGCAAGGGTGGTGGACAGGGCGCGCCGACTATCAGGGCGAATGGACTGGACCACAGGCGCAAGCCCATATCCGCCAGTTACAGGACGGCATATTCACATATTGGCAAGGGCGTCCAGTTTGAGCGACGACATCGCCTTTTTGGTCACGGCCTTTGCGCGGCGGGTGTTCGGGGGAACCGACGACGTTGAAAGCCTTGCCCGGCTGACAGGCGGCGCGAACATGGAAAGCTGGTCGTTTGATTATGCGGGGCAGGGATATGTGCTGCGGCGGTCGCCATCTGCGGACATGATGGCAGGCCGAACCTATGGCCATGACGTGGAGGCGGCTGTCGTTCGTGCTGCCTTTGCGGCGGGCGTGAAGGCGCCAGAAATATTGGGTGAGGTAAAAGCTGCTGATAATCTCGGAACCGGCTATGTGATGCGCCGTGTGGAGGCAGAGGTTAACCCTGCAAAAATCTTGCCGAACGCTCCGCCGGGGTTGTTGAATGATTTTGCCCGCGAACTCGCTGCAATTCACGCGGTGCGGTTTGATACGCTGCCTCAGCTACCTGAAACGAGCGCAGAGAGCTTGCTGGCCGAATTGCGGGGACGGTTCATCAACTTTGGCGGGGATCGCCCCGTGATGGCGCTCGCTTTTAAATGGCTTGAGGACCATTTGCCTCCGCCAGTTCCCGCCGTCTTGCTTCATGGCGATTTTCGCATGGGCAATATCATGGTGGATGCTCATGGTCTCGCCGCTGTCCTCGACTGGGAATTGGCGCATCTGGGTGACCGGCATCAGGATCTCGCCTTTGGCTGCATTAACAGCTGGCGGTTCGGATATACTGATCGGCCCGCATTTGGCATTGGCCCTTTGGACGAATTTTTTGCCGCCTATGAAAGCGTGAGCGGAACAGCTGTCGAGCCTGAACGTTTCCGGTGGTGGCTCATCTATTCGACATTGTGGTGGGGCGTTTGCTGCCTACAAATGGCTGATATCTGGCGCAGTGGCCTTGATGAAGCGTTAGAGCGTGCCGTCATTGGACGGCGGACTTCGGAAACCGAAATTGATTTGCTGATGCTATTGGAAGACGATGCGCCTGAGGCCGAACGCGGCCCAATTACGCTGCCGTCGCCTGCAGCACCGCGACGGATCGGCGAACCATCTTCAACAGAAATGCTGGAGGCGCTCGCGCGTTGGATTGAGACCGATATCAAGCCACAGGCAAAGGGACGTGACCGTTTCATGGCTGCCGTCGCCGTGAATGCACTGGGCATGTTACAGCGCGAAGCTTCCGCGCCCTTAAACGTTCATGATAAGTCGCTTTCCGATGAATTATTGGCAGGTCGAAAATCTATGGCAACGCCGGGGCTGCTGGTGCAATTAAAAACGCAATCGCTCGCCAAACTTGCGGCTGACCAACCCAAATATGCAGGCTTGGCCGCGGCCAGAAAAAAATGGACAATCTAATGCTCTTCGAAATTCCAACAGAGATCACCGACTATCTGGCCGAACTTGACGCGTTTATTGATCGTGAGATCAAGCCGATTGAAGCGCGCGACGACAATATACGCTTCTTTGATCATCGCCGCGAAAACGCGCGGACCGATTGGGATAATGACGGCCATCCGCGTGCTGATTGGTGGGCATTGCTCGCCGAAATGCGGCAGGTGGCGGACAAGGCCGGGCATTATCGGTTCGCAATCCCAGAAGAATTTGGCGGGAAAAATGGCTCCAATCTGGCGATGGCCGTCATTCGCCATCATCTGGCGCACAAGGGCTTAGGGCTGCATAACGACCTGCAGAATGAAAGCAGCATTGTTGGCAATCTTGTGCAGGTGCTGATGCTGCGTGATTTTGGAACGCCACAACAAAAGGCCGCGTTTATTCCGCCGATGCTCGAGGGCAAAATGGGGTGGAGCTTCGGCCTGACCGAAGAAGATCATGGTTCCGACGCGACGCATATGGATACGCGCGCCGTGCCCGAAATGCGTGATGGCGTTGCAGGCTATCGCATTAATGGCAACAAGATGTGGACGACCGGACTGCCCTATACATCGCATGTGATGACCTTTGCGCGCACCAGCGGTGAAAATGGCAAAGCGCGCGGCATTACCTGCTTTGTCGTGCCAACAGACGCGCCAGGATTTGAAATCGGCGAATATATGTGGACGTTCAATATGCCCACAGACCACCCCAAGGTTAAATATACCGATGTCTGGGTGCCGGAAAGCGCTATCCTAGGGGAATTGGACAATGGACTGGCGGTTGCACAGCATTTTGTGCATGAGAACCGTATTCGCCAAGCGGCAAGTTCGCTCGGCGCGGCCCAATATTGCATCGATGAAGCGGTGAAGTACGCGCGTGCGCGTAAGCCATTTGGCAAACCGCTGGCGGTAAATCAGGCCATTCAGTTCCCCTTGGTCGAACTGCAAACCGACGCGGAGATGCTGCGCCTTTTGATTTACAAAACGGCCGCCGAAATGGACAGCATGACCAAGCCTGAAGTCGCAGTGCGGTTATCGGACAAAGTCAGCATGTGTAATTACAAGGCAAACCGCTTGGTCTGCAATGCCGCGGATTTCGCGATGCAGGTGCATGGCGGGATTGGCTATTCACGCCATAAGCCGTTCGAGCATATCTACCGCCACCATCGGCGCTACCGCATTACCGAAGGCGCAGAGGAAATCCAGATGCGCAAAGTGGCGGGACATTTGTTCGGATTTATGGGGTGATGGTCATGCAACAGGCAACCGACTTTTTGGAAGAGAGCAAAGCATTGGCAGGGCTTCTTGCTGCGCTGTCCGATTCTGATTTCGAAACGCAGACGCAGTTCAAGGGATGGACAATCAACAACATCGTCCGGCATTTGCATGTCTGGAATATCGCGGTGGACCTGTCGTTGCAGGATGAAGCGGCATTTGGCGCATTTGTTACCGCGATGATGGCGGGAGTCCGGGGCGGAAAACTGCCTGCTTTTGAGGCGTCCTATCTGGACGGAATTTCCGGACAGGCTTTACTGCAGGCATGGCTGGAACGGACTGAGGCCGTTGCTGCGGCTTTCGCCAATGCCGATCCGAAACTGCGGCTGAAATGGGTCGGACCGGATATGAGTGCGCTGAGTTCTATTACGGCGCGTCTCATGGAAACATGGGCACATGCGCAGGCCGTGTATGATGTGTTGGGCGTCGCGCGTCAGGATACAGACCGGATTGGCAATATCGTCCGGTTGGGCGTTAATACATGGGGCTTTACGTGGAAAAACCGGCGCCAAGATCCGCCCGGGCCAATGCCACAGGTTCATCTTACTGCGCCTTCAGGGGCGATATGGGAATATGGCGAGGCGTCGGACAGTGGGATGATTACGGGCAGCGCAACCGAATTTTGTCAGGTTGTCACGCAATGCCGCAACATTGCCGATACGTCGCTTGCAGTCACCGGAGAAGTCGCGCATCAGTGGATGGCCATTGCACAATGTTTTGCCGGGCCACCGCAAGATCCACCGCCAGCGGGGTCGCGTTGTATGGCCAATAGGGGAGTTTGATTGAATGAAGATATTTGCTTTTGTTTCACTGAGCGCTGTATTGTTGGCGAGCGCGCCCCTCGCGGCCCAGACGGTAGAACAAGTCACGGTCGTCCATGCCGGGCAATTGCTCGATAAGCCTGGAACGCCGCCGCGCGGTCCATCCACCGTCATCATTCGCAATGGCAAGGTGGTGGAGATTTTGGCCGGGCATCAGGCCGGACCAGCTGGCGCAAAGTTGATCGATTTGAAGGACAAATTTGTGCTTCCCGGTTTGATCGACAGCCATGTGCATCTCGGTAGCGATGCGGGCGGCAATGCCGCTTTGATTGAGGCTGTGACCGATAGTCCAGCGCGTGCCGCATACCGCACCGCAGGAAACGCAAAAAAGACGCTGATGGCGGGTTTCACCACCGTGCGTAACTTAGGCGATGGCAGCGGCGCGACTTTGGCGCTGCGTGATGCTGTTGCAGCCGGCGAACTACCCGGGCCGCGGATCATCGATGCCGGGCGTTCGATTTCGACGACCAGCGGACATATGGATGCGACACTTTCGGTTTCGGAAGATCTGCATAGCAGTATCGACCAAGACAATTTGTGCGATGGTGTTGAAAGCTGCCGTCAGGCGGTGCGTAAACAAATTCGGCGCGGCGTAGATGTTATAAAAATTGCAACAACAGGCGGCGTTAACAGTCGCATTGGATCGGGCCTTGGCCGGCAATTGTTTGATGATGAAGTTAAGGCATTGGTCGATACCGCACATTTGTATGGCAAGAAAATTGCCGTGCACGCCCATGGTGATGATGGCGTTAATGCAGCGCTTGCCGTTGGCGCCGACTCTATCGAACACGGGACGATGCTGACCGATGCGACCATCAAATTGTTCAAAACGGCGGGCGCATATTATGTCCCGACGCTCTCAACCGTGAATGGCTACATCGAACGGCTTGCGGCGAACCCCAATGCCTATCCGCCAGACGTCTTGGCAAAGGTTCAATGGCGTATTGGCGTTACGGGTAAAAGTCTTGAAAAGGCCTATCCTGCCGGCGTCAAAATTGCGTTCGGGACAGATGCCGGTGTCTCAAAGCATGGAAAGAATGCTGACGAGTTCGAACTGATGGTCAAGCATGGCATGCCCGCCAGCGCGGCAATTCAGGCTGCGACGATGAACGCGGCAACCTTGTTGGGCGTGGACAAGGAATTGGGCAGCCTTGAACCCGGCAAAGCTGCCGATCTTATTGCCGTTGCAGGGAACCCCACATCCGACGTCACCGTTTTGAAAGCGGTGAAGTTTGTGATGAAGGATGGCCGGGTTTTTAAGGACGAATGATAATCCCGATCGCGGGATTTGCTTTGCCCTGAAATGTGTCGGTGAACGCGGGAATAGCGTTGGTTACTCCAGTGCGTTCATCGATTTCCACGACGCCATCTACCGCGCCGAGGAAGCTCTTCCAGCTTGTGGCAACCGCTTCGCCAAAGCCTTTTGGACCAAGTTCCTGAATGGTGGCGACGGCGTGATCGGGCGCGAAGAAAAGAATGGGCTTGGGGCCTGGCATTGCGTCGCCATTGCCGCCCGGGCTGTTCGCGCCGCGTGCATCGACATGCGTTGCGCCGACAAGGCAGCTATATTTTAGATGCTCGCCAAGGGCGTCATGAATGCCGCGCAGCAATCCGCTGTTGCCGGCAAAATCAACGGCTACCGAGGCAACTGCCGGCAAATTGCCAACTTCATCATAAGCGATGACCTCGTCATAGAGACCCGAATTGGCAACGAAGGCGACATTGCCTTTTGATGTCAGGCCAATCCGCTTGATATGCGGCGACAGGTCCTTCGCAACGCTCGCGAGGCTCATGGATGTTTTCGACGACGCGCTGGTCATGACCAAATTCTGCGCGACGAACCAATTTTCGCGGCGAAACATAGCTTCAATGAGAAAACCCGTTTTGAACAGCGGCCCAAATAGCATGCGCTCTGCCTCTTTGGCCGCATCATGCTCGGGGTCCGCGTTAATACGGCTATACTGGTTATAGATCGGGCTCATGGGCTGCCGATGGGCCGCGGTGTCGGTGAAGCCGCTGGCGCTCACTTTTCCGGGCAAGACGTCCAAATGCGTGCCCATGGGAAGGTAACCGTACACGCGCTCACCAACAGCGATTTCGGGGTGGCGGGACTCTGTAACCACCGCGTGCCCCCAAATAGGAACGACGCCCCACGCGCCTTCAGCCGGAAAGAAATTCCAGTATCCGAACATATCGCCAATGACGGCATAAGTGATGTTGTTTGCGGTTACCGAGAAGCTCTCGATTTTGAGCCGGAGTGCGCCATCCGCCAATATGAGCAGTTCGGCATCATGGACCATATTCTCCGAAAGCTTCGCTTTGTTTACCCATATTGTCTGCGCCATTACCGTCTCCCCAACACATCAATGTGATTCATGCTTTGACAATCACATTGCAGTGTGAAAATAGCGAATCATGTTTCGCTATTCTGCGAATGTTGGAGGTCATATGTCCACCCAGTTAATTGAAAAGCTTCGTAATCTCGTCAACGAGGGCGGTCTGTCCCGTTCAGGGCTGGCGCGCGCTGCGGGCCTTCATGCCAATACCTTGCGTGATCTGGATGATGCTGGCTGGAATCCAACGGCGGAAACACTGCGCAAGCTGGAAAGCTATCTGTTTTCGAACGATGACACGCCTGCGCTCGTTCCGATTGAGGAAATCATCGAAGAAGCCCGCAATGGGCGCATGTATATCCTTGTTGATGATGAAGACCGGGAAAATGAAGGCGACCTTATCATTCCAGCGCAAATGGCAACGCCGGACGCGATCAACTTCATGGCGACACATGGCCGTGGCCTGATCTGTCTTTCGATGACAAAGGCGCGCTGCGAGCAGCTTGGCCTGACGCCGATGGCACGCGAGAACCGCGAGAGCATGCAGACTGCCTTTACAGTGTCCATAGAAGCCCGTGAGGGCGTCACGACCGGTATTAGTGCAGCTGACCGCGCGCGCACAATTTCGGTGGCTGTCGATGCCTCCATGGGGCCGGATGACATTGTTTCGCCCGGCCATGTCTTCCCACTGACTGCGCGCGATGGCGGCGTTCTTGTGCGGGCAGGGCATACCGAGGCGGCGGTCGATATCAGCCGGCTTGCCGGTCTCAACCCGTCGGGCGTGATCTGTGAGATCATGAAGGACGATGGCACCATGGCGCGGATGGATGACCTTGTCGCGTTTGCCCGTATGCACAATTTGAAAATGGGTACGATCCGTGACCTGATCGCCTATCGCCGCAAGCATGACCATCTGGTCGAAAAGCGCGCGGAAATGAAGTTCCAAAGCAGGTGGGGCGGGGACTGGACCGCAATGACCTTTTACAACAAAGCCACTGGCGACGAGACAATGGCGCTGGTGAAGGGCCGCATCGATCCCGAAAAGCCGACACTTGTCCGTATGCACACCATGTCGATGTTTGTGGACGTGTTCGGCGAAGAGAACGAGCGTTCCGGGCTTCTTTCGCGCTCGATGGAGGCCATTGCGGCTGCAGGCGCTGGCGTTATCGTCGTGATCAACAAGCCGATGAAGGGTATGGTTTCGCGTTTCATGCAGCTTCGCGCCGAAGGCAAGCAGGCTGGCGCGCCCGAAATCGAGGAGCTGCGCGATTATGGCGGCGGCGCGCAAATCCTGACCGAACTGGGCGTGCACGATATGATTTTGTTGACTAACACGCATCACACACTGGTTGGCCTTGAAGGCTATGGCCTTTCCATTGTAGGCGAGCGAGCTATTCCCGGCACCGGAGGCGAATGATGGCAAAGTT
>JAIXYC010000013.1 GCA_027490455.1 Sphingomonadales bacterium | reverse complement strand
CACCGTTCAGGTTGGCCGCTGGCCGCATGTAACGATTGTCGCGACAGGCGACGAGCTCCTGCCTGCGGGTATCGAGTGCAGTCCTGCGCAGATACCATCATCAAACAGCACGATGCTGCATGCGATGCTATCAAACCTGCCATGTAAAATCACAGATGGCGGCATAATTGCCGACAAGCTGACCGATCTGGAAACAAGGTTGAGCACCCTTGCATCAACCACCGATATTATCGTCACGACGGGCGGCGCGTCGGTTGGCGACCATGATTTGGTCCAGGCTGCACTGCGCAATATTGGCGCAGATATGGACTTTTGGAAGGTTGCAATGCGACCGGGAAAACCCGTCATGGCGGGAAAGATAGGTAACACAATAGTTCTCGGTCTGCCGGGCAATCCGACTTCGGCATTTGTAACGGCGTTTCTGTTCCTGCTGCCGCTGATACGGCATATGGCGGGGAGCCTATCGCCGCTCCCCGAAATCTTTGAGGCAAAGGCCGACAACGCATTGTTTCCGGGCGGAAGCAGGGCAGAATATGTGCGCGGAAGGGTCGAAGGCGGTTCCATCACAGCTTTTACCACGCGGGACAGCGGCTTGGTCTCGCCGCTATCGCACAGCAATGCGTTGATTATCCGTGATGTAAATGCACCTGAAGCCCCCACTGGAGCGATTGTTCAATATCATCGGTTGTTCTGAGTGCGGCGCGCTTACCGCGCACAAATGTTCTTGACTTAACCGCATTTGTTCTCTAATCGTTCTTCTCATGTTCAACATGATGGAACCCTGAATATGCTCACAGCCAAACAGCATGAACTGCTTGTGTTCATTAACCAGCGACTTGATGAAAGCGGTATTTCCCCCTCATTCGAAGAAATGAAGGAAGCGCTCGATTTGAAAAGCAAGTCAGGTGTGCATCGGTTGATTGGTGCTTTGGAAGAACGCGGCTTTATCCGCCGTCTTGCAAACCGCGCGCGCGCCCTCGAAGTGATGAAACTGCCCGATGGCGGCAACTTGCGCAGCGATAATGTGACCAAGCTGACGCCCGCGGTTGTCAGCAGCAAGGCGCAGGTGCATTTGCCGGTGGCTGCGAACGACGTCATGGAAATCCCGCTGCATGGCAAAATCGCGGCCGGTGTGCCGATTGAAGCGTTGGAAGGCCAAAGTTCCTTGTCGGTCCCCATGGCGCTGTTGGGCGCTGGTGAGCATTATGCGCTCGAAGTTTCCGGCGACTCGATGATCGAGGCGGGGATTTTGGATGGTGACTACGCGCTCATCCGTAAAGCCACGACCGCACGCGATGGCGAGATTGTTGTGGCATTGGTTCATGGTGAAGAAGCGACGCTGAAATATCTGCGCCGCGAAGGTCAGCAAATCCGTTTGGACCCCGCCAACAGCATGTATGAGCCGCAATATTATGCGCAGCACGAGGTTGAGGTTCAGGGTAAGCTAGCGGGTCTATTGCGCAGATATCATTGATGTAAATCTGCGTTCTGCTGTGCATCTTTGGCGGCCTGAACCCATGGCGTATGCGCGCGATTTTCGTTGGCGGTGATCACGCGCTGTTCGGCCAAATAGATTGCAAGTCCGCCGGTCTGTTCCAGCAGTGCGCGGTCTGCTTTAATCCATTTCGGTCGGCAGCTTTGCGGCAACCACAGGGGCAGCTGATCGCGCTCCCGATCAAGCCAGTTTTCGAGGGCAATGGACCACCTATGCCCCCCGCCCACGCGCGGCATATTGTTGAGGGTCAAAATGTGCGATATCCCCACCACAATCGCTGCCTATCACCAATATGGAGCGTGGCAAATAACGCACCAATTTTTGGCTATTGTTTGCCTTGACGACCGTTAAATTTCCTACCATTGGGCTAGCCAACGACAAAGCCATTTTCTCCCCATGAAATAGTGGCATTTGAAGGACCGAAAACAGTCGCAAACGACGTTTTGAACGTTCTGTGTCTTAAACGGAAATATGCCCGGTTGGGCGGCCCGCCATGTCGGGTAGGAATGTATGGAGTTTGAAAATGGCCGATAATAAAGCAACTCTTACCGTTGGCGAAAACAGCTTTGAATTGCCGATCATGAAGGGTTCGGAAGGACCCGACGTCATCGATATCCGCAAATTATATGCCGTGTCAGATCATTTCACCTTCGATCCCGGCTTCACGTCGACCGCAAGCTGCGAATCTGCGCTGACTTTCATAGACGGTGATGAGGGCATTCTTTTGCACCGTGGTTATTCCATTGAAGAACTTTCGGAACAGTCGAGCTTCATGGAAGTATCATATCTGCTGCTGAACGGTGAACTGCCGACAAAGGCGCAGCTCGATCATTTCAGCTACACGATTTCGCGCCACACGATGCTGCACGAGCAGCTCGCGACCTTCTATCGTGGCTTCCGCCGTGACGCGCACCCCATGGCGATCATGTGCGGTGTCGTCGGCGCGCTATCGGCATTTTATCATGATTCGACCGATATCAGCGACCCAACGCATCGTATGATTTCCAGCCATCGTTTGATTGCCAAAATGCCAACCATCGCGGCAATGGCCTATAAATATTCGGTTGGTCAGCCATTTGTCTATCCCGACAACAGCCTGTCCTACACCGGCAACTTCCTGCGCATGACCTTTGGCGTTCCTGCCGAAGAATATGTTGTGAACCCCGTCATCGAACGCGCGATGGACCGGATTTTCATCCTGCATGCCGATCATGAACAAAATGCTTCTACATCGACAGTCCGTCTTGCGGGTTCATCGGGCGCCAACCCGTTTGCATGTATTGCAGCCGGCATTGCCTGCCTTTGGGGCCCAGCGCATGGCGGCGCGAACGAGGCGGCACTTAATATGCTGCGCGAAATCGGCACGCCTGATCGCATTCCGCATTATATCGAACGTGCCAAGGACAAGAATGATCCTTTCCGTCTCATGGGCTTTGGACATCGTGTTTATAAAAACTATGATCCGCGCGCGTCAGTCATGCAGAAAACGGTGCGTGAGGTTCTGACCGAGCTGAACATTACCGACCCAATCTTCGATGTTGCGATGCAGCTTGAAGAAATGGCGCTAAATGACCCATATTTCATCGAAAAGAAGCTGTTCCCGAACGTAGATTTCTATTCCGGAATCATTTTGTCGGCGATTGGTTTCCCGACGGAAATGTTCACGGTATTGTTTGCACTGTCCCGCACCGTGGGCTGGGTTGCACAATGGAATGAAATGATTTCCGATCCAGCACAAAAAATCGGCCGCCCGCGTCAATTGTACACGGGTCCAAACCACCGCCCATATCCGGGCCTCGCCCAGCGTTGATTATTGTGGAAGGCGGAGCGTGAATTTCGCGCCTCCGCCTTTTGCAGCCGCAACGGTGAGATCGCCACCCATCGCGCGTGCCATCAAATTATCTTCAGCAACACGCGCGAGCGCGAAATCAACAATCTCGGTTTCCCGCAAAAACCCCGACCGGGCAAGCAATGGGCCGCTCACCGATTTCGGAGTGGCCTCTTGCAGCCTTGCTTCAATGTCACGCACGATCTGCAGCAGTTTGACCGAAACTGCGCTTATCGTGGCCTCCGACGGTGTGTGGACCGCTGAAGGGAATATAATGGATGCGACGTCTTAGCATAGGGCATCCACATCGCGGGCATGGGCGCACGCGATTGAGAGGAAATCATCTTGGAGACCAAGTAAACCGTCCAAAGCCTAACCACCAACGTTCGTGGCGGCCGTTATAGGTTTTTTCAGTTAACGGCGTTTTAAGGCTGATCGGCCTTTTTATCGGGGCCGCTATCGTAGCATGCAAACATAAACGCGGTTAGCTGCGCAACCATGATCCATTGCAGCGCATTGGTAAAACCGATCCCGGCTGTACCGATTACGGCCAAAATGGAGAGCAATGCTGGCGACCGCAAAAGCCCGTCCGCCCAGCGCGGCAACACGACGTGCATGCTAATCCATGCGATGGAAGCTACCGCGAACGCCGCAAATAGGCCGTCATTCGTATATGACGTATCCATATACGCCGCGCCAAACATCGCGATAACAAGCAGCGACAAGGTCACTGCCGTCAGCTTAGGCATTTTCCCCTCGCCGTTCACATCGTCAGTCGTTGCAAGACGCAAAGAATTGGTTGCGACAGCTGCACATGCAGCGCCGGCTGTTGCCAAGGCAAAGCCGGAAACACCCAGCGCCACAGCGCCCATCGCAAAAATCGGACCAGCAAATTTGACGAGCTTAAGCGCGGTCGGACTTTGCCATATGATGGGAACCAATTTAGCGGATACTGGACCCAAAACCCTGGCTTCAACGAAGCCCGGCTGACTTAAAACCCGCCTGCGCAAAATTTGTTTGTTCAGCTGGACAAAATCCTGCGGGCCTTGGACGATGGTCAAGGTTCCGTTGTTGACATGTTGTTGCGACAAAAGTCTCAACGGCACCTTCGCAAGAATGGCCTGCCGCAGCAGCGAAGAAATGATGCTCCAGTCTTCGGGGAGATCTTTCAGCGTCGCGATCGTGCTGGCCCCTACAATCGAGATACCGGCCCAACGCGTATTCAAATCGATGCGCTCAAAAAGGCTGTTTTCGTCGCGCCCGTCCACTGTAGCCACGAAGTTATCCGTCGATTTCGAGAGGGTTTCGACAAAGTCAGGCTGCACATATAACTGCCCAGACTGCACCCAAATGCGGTCGTCGAGCTTCAAATAGCGCTGAATATCCGCACCCGTGCGTACGAAATCGACGAGGACGTTTTTCTGGCGCCATTGATCGGCCAAGGCCAACATTGCCCCGTCCATATTTTCCACTTCAACGAGAAACCGCGAAATCCCCGCGCGGAAAAGCGTTTTAATTTGATAATCTACGAGCGAACTGCCCGCCAACGCGGTATTTGGCTTGTCCGTGGGCGCGTGCGACGCGGACACGTCGCCACCGGTAACGGAGAGCAACGCGACGGACAGTTTTTCGGGAATGCGCGTGGTCACCATAAGCCAGATATGAAGATTAGATGTCTTTTGCCAATCATAATCTACAAAAATGGGTCAATCATTGCACGATGAAATGTTCGATATCGCATATAGCATTGTTGAGCCTGCGAATGACGACAGGATCACCGGGGGCGCCTGCGCTTGGTTCGTCAGCCTGCAGCCGTTAACGCTGTGTCAAATGCGCCATAATCCATCGACATTTTTCGCGGTTACGCCACATGCTGTTAAGTTTGCGTTTCTCTCTCGTAATAATATGGTAAGAAACGGTTTATGACCACACGCTCAAAAATCGTCGGCTTGACGCAGCATATCTCAGACCAATCTTCGCACGACGATGTCGCGGCGGATGCGCACAGGACAGCGGATTCGCTTCCGGATGCGGTCGACACAGCAGATTTAGAAGACGCGTATGAAGTTGAACAGCCGCGGCGTAGTGTTTTCGCATGGGTTGCACCGACAGTGCTTATCCTCGCATTTGTGGGCTGGACCGCGTTTTTCGCTGTGACCTATTGGCCCGAGACGCAAGCGGGCCTTAACAACAATCGCATTGTTGAGCTCATTGTTAATTGGGCTGTTCCCGCATTATTGATCGCCGTGTCTTGGTTGTTGATGATGCGCAACAGCAGCCGGGAAGCAACCCGATTTGGCAATGTTGCGGCGTCGTTGCGCAACGAAAGCGTTTTACTGAGCCAGCGGATGCGTACCGTGAACGAGGAAATCGCGTTGGCCCGCGAGTTTTTGTCGCAAAATGCACGCGATCTCGAGTCGCTTGGTCGGCAATCCTCACAGAAATTGATGGAT
Source organism: Sphingomonadales bacterium (assembly GCA_027490455.1). GTDB lineage: Bacteria > Pseudomonadota > Alphaproteobacteria > Sphingomonadales > Sphingomonadaceae > Sphingorhabdus_B. The sequence continues at coordinate 4,778 of JAIXYC010000013.1, read as the reverse complement.
TCAGCGCAAGTCCTCACAGCGGCGCTTGCAGACAGCGACCAGAAAGCAAAAACGCTCGAAGCTGTAAGCCAATCCGCAAACACAAATCTCGAGCAGCTCCGCAAGCATTTGCCGGTTGTTACAAGCGCAGCGAAAGACGTTACCAACCAGATCGGAAGCGCTGGCAACGACGCGCAGATCCAGATCAAGGCGCTCATCGCGACGTTAGAGCGCGTTCGCGATGCAGGCAAATCAGTTCGCGATTATGTCGACGGCGTTGAAGTGCGCGCCGACGACATGGCTGTTAAATTGGAACAGTCGCTCACCAGTAGCGCAAAGTTGCTCGACCTGCGGAGTGCAGAGGCGCTTGACCGCAGCGCCGAAATGGCGACGTTGATGGACAGCGCAACGCAAGCCATGTCCAGCGGCATCGCGCAGGCATCGGGCGATATCAGCGCGATCATCACCAATAGTCAGGAACAGATGCAGTCGAGCCTTTCCGCACTGCGGCAGGCGCTTGGCGACGTTGGTAGCCAGACCGACGCAGAAGAAGCGCGCATCCGTGCGATGATTGCGACGATTAGCGCGCACATTCATTCAAGCGCACAGCAGATTTCGGAAGTGGACCGCGTCGCGACCGACCAAACGTCCAGGCTGGCCTTTGCCGTATCCGCCTTGGGCGAGAGCACGCGCACTGTTGGTTCGGCACTGACAGACAATCAGCTTGTCACCCAACAACTGATAGAACAGTCCCACAAGCTGTTGGCGTCGCTGGGCACAGCGAACCATGAAATCAGCGAGACCATTCCTGCATCTATGGATGTCCTCAGCGCACAATTGTCCGATGGCGTCGCGCAGATAAAATCTGCGCTATCGAACGCGCAATCGCTCGAGGAATTGAGTGGCAGCATGCTTGAGAAGCTGAACGGGCTGGAGCAGATCATTGCGACCCAGCGGGACTCTGTGAACGCACTCATGACGCAGAGCGATGCCCATTTTGCCGCTCGCCATGACCAAGTCGATGCACTTGGCTCGTCGCTGCGACAAACACAATCGCTGCTGCAGGAAATGTCGGATGAGGCGAATGGCCAGCTTGTGACCGCATTGCTGCGTGTCCGCGAATCCACACGCGCTGCGGCGGAAAGTAGCCGCAAGATCTTGGATGATGAACTCGCCCATATTTCCGAGCAGCTGACCGAGCAAAACCGAACGGCGCTGGCCAATGCATTGGATGCGCAAGTTGCATCGATGAATGCTGCCGTTCAGGAAGCGATTGAACGCAATGTAGAGCTATCCGAGGCGGCGACCGGTCTGGTCGTCAAGCAGCTGGCCGAGCTGGGTGAAATGACCACCACTCTTGAAGGCCGGATTGCCGATAGCAAAAACAGCTTTGAATCGGTTCAGGATGACAGCTTCGCCCGCCGGATGGTATTATTGACGGAATCGCTGAATTCGACAGCCATCGATGTTGCGAAAATATTGTCGAACGACATTACCGACACCGCATGGGCGTCGTATCTAAAGGGTGACAGAGGCATATTTACGCGCCGTGCTGTGCGCCTTATCGATTCAAAAGAAGCAAAGATCATCGCCAATCATTATGGCAACGACAGCGAATTCCGCGAGCATGTGAACCGCTATGTGCACGATTTTGAAGGCATCATGCGCCTGTTGCTCAGCACAAGAGATGGCAATGCCATTGGCGTCACGCTTCTGTCGTCCGATATCGGCAAGCTATATGTTGCGCTTGCCCAAGCGATCGAACGGCTTCGGAAATAAGCCTTACACAGGCCTATTTATCAGCCAGTCAAAACTGTGGCGATCGACCCAGCCATAGACATAATTGGCATAATATAGCCCGAACAAAGCTGCGGATAACAATGTTGTTCGCAAAATTATGATACGGGGTTGGAAGTTCCCAGGTGCGCTATCCGCTTGTCCCGGCACCTTGGGCAGTCCCAATTCCTCATGCGTGCGTACGCCGATGGGAAGAATGACAAACGCCGTCATCACCCAAAAAAGCAAGTAAATCGCTATGATTGACGTCCAGCTCATGCGGTCTCCAATATCATCACATCAACCATTGGTTTTTTGCCAGTCCAGCTGACGGCTACACGGCGAACGGCCAAACGAACGGTCTCGCGGAGCTTTTCATAATCACCGCGATTGTCCTTAATCGCCTTTACGGCAGCGGTCGTGGCTTCGTCGATAAAATCATCCAGATCTTCTTCGATGGGAACGCCATGCAAACGGATTTCCGGGCTGCCGAGCAATTTGTCATTCGCACCAAGCGCAAACGCGACTGAAATCAATCCGTACCATGACAGACGCCGACGTTCATTCAACGTTGCACCGTCCGCCGCAATGATGGTGTCACCATCGAGGATAAGACGCCCAGTACGTTCCTTGCCAATCGTCTTCGGTTCGCCGGGTGCCAAACGCACAACGTCACCATTTGACTGCACGACAGCCTTTGGAACGCCATGGGCCCGCGCGAAACGTGCCTGTTCCGCCATGTGCCGGCGCTCGCCATGCACTGGGACGAGGATGTCAGGGCGGATCCAGTCATATAGAGCGGCAAGTTCTGGCTGACCCGGGTGCCCCGATACATGGACATGCGCCTGCTTTTCCGTAACCGTCAGAATGTTGCGCTCGGCGAGCTTGTTCATAATGACACCGATGGCGATTTCATTGCCCGGGATCTGCTTGGACGAGAAGATGACGGTGTCGCCCTCCTCCAGCTTCACCGGATGATTGCCTTCCGCAATGCGGGCGAGCGCTGCGCGGGCTTCGCCCTGCCCGCCTGTTGCGACAACCATGACTTCATGGCGCGCAAGGCTATCGACGCTTTCCATATCAATGGTTTTGGGCAAGTCTTTCAAATAGCCGTTTGCCTGCGCTGCTTCAAGGATCCGGTGCAGCGAGCGACCGGCAAAGCACAAGGTACGCCCGCTCTCTCGCGCGACTTCGCCCAACGTCTGCAATCGCGCCGCATTGGAGGCGAACGTTGTAACAACCACACGGCCCTTCGCGGCCTTGACGGATTTGAGCAGGTCGTCCTTCACGCTGCCTTCGCTGCCGCTATGTTCATGGTTGAAGACGTTGGTGGAATCGCACACCATCGCCAATATACCCGTGTCCCCAATCTCGGTTAGCGCGTCGGCGGTCGTCGGGCTTCCCAACACAGGCCGTTCGTCCAATTTCCAGTCACCGGTATGGAAAATCTTGCCATAAGGCGTGGTGATCAAACAGGCGCTCATTTCAAGAATGGAGTGCGCCAGCGTCACAAATTTAAAATCGAACGGCCCCATGGAGAATGCGCCTTCCATGGGAATGACATTCAGCTCAACAATATCGGCGATGCCTTCTTCCTCAAGCTTCCCGCGAATGAGCGTTGCTGTGAAAGGCGTCGCGTACAAAGGCACGCCGAGGTCCGCGGCGAAATAGGCCACCGCGCCGATATGGTCTTCATGGCCATGCGTCAGGACGATGCCCAAAAGGTCTTTTTTGCGCTTCTCGATAAATTCCAGATCTGGAAGGACGAGGTCAACGCCGGGATACTCTGAATTGGCAAAGGTGAGACCAAGGTCGACCATCACCCACTTGCCATCGCAACCATATAAATTGACGTTCATGCCAATTTCATTTGACCCGCCAAGAGCAAGGAAAAGTAGTTCATTTTTTGGGGTCGTCATTATGTTTTTTCTCTATTCCTGTACAAAAGCGCCAGCCCCCGCAGCGTCAAATCGGGCTCTACCCGGTCAAATAAATGGCCATGTTGCTGAAACAAGATTGCCAAACCGCCGGTCGCAATGACCGATACCGGTTCGCCAATTTCATTCTTCATTCGGGCAATCATTCCCTCGATCATTGCCACATAGCCCCAATAGATGCCAATCTGCATTTGTCCAACAGTGGTTGTGCCAATGACACTTTCATTTGGCGGTGGTTCGATTGCAATGCGCGGCAGCATCGCCGCTGCACCATATAAAGCATCGAGCGACAGATTAACGCCCGGCGCGATGCTTCCGCCGTGGTAAGACCCATCGGAGCCAACATAATCAAAGGTCGTCGCCGTGCCGAAGCTGATCACTATCTTATGCCCGTCTGCGAGCGCATGTGCCGCAATGGCATTCACGGCGCGATCTGCGCCAACCGATTGCGGTTCAGCAACACGCAGCTGAATGCCCCATGCGACAGACCCGCGCCCGGCAACAAGCGCCTCACACCCAAAATAGCGCGTCGCCAACATCTGTAGATTGTGCAGCGCGCGCGGCACAACGGTCGCGATGATGACGGCATCGATATCCGAACGTTTGAACCCCACCATTTGGATCAGCTGATCCAGCCAGACCGCATATTCATCGGCCGTACGGCGTGCGTCTGTGGCGATGCGCCAGCGGTGCAATATCTCGCCGCTGTCATCGACCAAAGAAAACTTCGCGTTGGTATTGCCTGTGTCTATTGCGAGCAACATCGCCCACCCCTTTAAACTAGAAAAACATCTGCTGCATGAATGGCACGAATTGTCCCATCCGCCAAGCTAAGCCGCAGCGCACCTTGATCGTCCAAGCCTTGGAAAAGCCCATGCAATTCATCGCCACCGGGCAATCGCGCCGACAGCGCTGTTCCACGCGGATGCGCGTATTCTTCCCATTGCCGGATAATCGTGCCTGTGCCCGACAGCCGCCAGATCGCGAGGTAACGTGCAAAGGCATCGGCGATGATTTCAACGCTCGACCGCGCGTCAGGCGGCGTGGCGCCAAGTGCGCGTAAGTCGGAGACTTTGCGGTCAAGAT
>JAIXYC010000069.1 GCA_027490455.1 Sphingomonadales bacterium | reverse complement strand
GACAGGCCGCGTTGGTCGGTCATCCACCGAATGGCATCGCCATGCGCGGAACAGCCAAAGCAATGGTAGAAGCCTTTTTCATCGTTGATCGTGAAGCTCGGTGACTTCTCGTTATGGAACGGACAGCATGCCTTAAACTCACGCCCCGCCTTAGTGACCTTTACGGTGCGGCCAATCAACGCGGAAAGCGTCGTCCGCGACCGCAGTTCATCAAGCCATTGCGGGGTGAGGGTCATGCGAAGTTGTTCCCCTCACGCAGGCGGGAAGGGAGCATGTTTACGACAACGCCGCCTTCACAAGGCCGCTTGCCTTGCTCATGTCGAGTTGCGGGCCGTGGCGTTCTTTTAAAGTCGCCATGACACGGCCCATGTCTTTCAGGGATTCGGCGCCGAGTTCCGCCTTGATGCCTTCGATGGCTGTGCTGGTTTCGGCGTCGCTCATTTGTGCGGGCAGGAAATCTTCGATGATCGCAAGCTCAGCAGCTTCAATCGCGGCCAGCTCAACGCGTCCGCCCTGTTCATACAGCGCGATAGATTCGCGGCGCTGCTTGATCATCTTCTGCATGACCTCAACCACCATCGCGTCATCGTCGGGCTGCTGCGATGCGGTGCGCAGTTCGATATCGCGGTCTTTGATTTTGGCAAGGATAAGGCGAACGGCGGCGAGCCGGTCTTTTTCGCCAGCCTTCATCGCGGTGATTTGGGCGGCCTTGATGGTATCACGAATCATAATGTTCTTTCCGAATATGTATTTTGCGCAGATAGCCAATCCGCGCCAAACCGTCACCCTGAACTTGGTTCAGGGTCTTAATGCCATTTCATCCACAAGTAAGATGCGGAAACAAGTCCTGGAGGGTGAGTTTGAGATTGACGCACCCGCCCGCCGTCTCTAGGCGCAATCCCTTAGCGACATTGCTGTAATCCGTCTCACAGGAGCGACCCCATCATGGCCGACCCCATTTCTTCGCGCGCGCCTTCTGGAGCGACGGGGGTATTGGTTTTGGCATCCGGGGAAGTCATCTGGGGCAAGGGATTTGGCGCAGAGGGCCAAGCCGTTGGTGAAGTGTGCTTCAACACCGCGATGACCGGCTATCAGGAAGTGATGACTGACCCGTCTTATGCCGGGCAGATCATCAACTTCACGTTCCCGCATATTGGCAATGTCGGCACAAACCCCGAAGATGTTGAGGCGCTGAACCCGCATGCCCTTGGCGCAATCGTGCGTCAGGACGTGACGGACCCATCCAATTTCCGCAGCACACAGCATTTTGATGCGTGGATGAAATCCAATGGCCGCATTGGCGTTTCGGGCGTGGATACCCGCGCACTTACGCGGCTCATCCGTGTTGCCGGCGCGCCAAACGCCGTGATTGCACATTCGGCGAGCGGCGATTTCGACGTCCCTGCATTGTTGGCACGCGCAAAGGCATGGGCTGGTTTGGAAGGCATGGACTTGGCCAAGGATGTAACGACGTTGCAGACTTATGGTTGGGATGAGGGGCTTTGGAAACTGGGTTCGGGCTATGCCGAACCTGCCAAGGGCAGCAAAAAAGTCGTCGCCATCGATTATGGGATAAAGCACAATATCCTGCGCAATTTGGTTGATGTCGGTTGCGACGTCACGATCGTGAGCGCGACCGCAACGTTCGAAGAAATCATGGCGAACGCGCCCGACGGCCTGTTCCTGTCGAACGGCCCCGGCGACCCCGCCGCGACGGGCGTATATGCCGTGCCGGTTATCAAGCAGTGGTTGGAAACCAAAAAGCCGTTGTTCGGCATTTGCCTTGGGCATCAAATGCTTGGCCTCGCGGTCGGCGCGAAGACCGAGAAGATGCATCAGGGACACCGCGGCGCGAACCATCCCGTCAAGCGCCTCAGCGATGGCGCGGTCGAGATTACCAGCATGAACCATGGCTTTGCCGTGGATGCAGCGACCTTACCCGCCAATGCGAAGGCGACGCATATCAGCCTGTTCGACGGCAGCAATTGCGGCTTCGAACTCGCCGACCAGCCCGCATTTTCGGTGCAATATCACCCAGAAGCCTCACCTGGCCCGCAGGACAGCCATTACCTGTTCGAAAAATTTGCGGGGATGATGGGGTGAATAGCCTAATGCCGGCCCTCTATTCTTTGTGCTGCGCACTGACCTCCTCTACACTCCGTCGTATTCATGAAAGTGCGGCTGGGGCCTTTGGAAATATGAATTAAATGCCCAAACGTACTGACATAAAATCGATCCTCATCATCGGCGCTGGCCCCATCATCATTGGGCAGGCGTGCGAGTTTGATTATTCGGGGACGCAGGCGTGTAAGGCGTTGCGCGAAGAGGGCTATCGCATCATCCTCGTCAATTCGAACCCAGCGACGATCATGACCGATCCGGATATGGCCGACGCGACCTATGTTGAGCCAATTACGCCCGAAATCGTCGCCAAGATCATCGAAAAAGAACGCCCCGACGCGGTGTTGCCGACCATGGGTGGGCAGACCGCGTTGAACGTGGCTTTGGCTTTGTTCAACGACGGCACGCTGGCGAAATATGGTGTCGAGATGATCGGCGCGGATGCAGAAGCCATCGACAAGGCTGAAGACCGGATCAAGTTCCGCGACGCGATGACCAAAATCGGTCTGGAATCCGCGCGTTCGGGCATTGCGCATTCAATGGAAGAAGCGCTCGAGGTGCTTGAGCGCACGGGCCTGCCATCGATCATTCGCCCCAGCTTTACCATGGGCGGTACCGGCGGCGGGATTGCTTATAATCGCGACGAATTTATCAAGATCGTCACCGGCGGTTTGGATGCATCGCCGACGACCGAAGTGCTGATTGAAGAATCGCTGCTCGGTTGGAAAGAATATGAGATGGAAGTCGTGCGTGACCGCGCCGACAATGCCATCATCATCTGCTCGATTGAAAATATCGACCCGATGGGCGTGCATACCGGTGATTCCATCACGGTTGCGCCAGCGTCGACCCTGACCGACAAAGAATATCAGATTATGCGCAACGCGAGCATCGCGTGCTTGCGTGAAATCGGCGTAGAAACAGGAGGTTCGAACGTACAGTTCGCAGTCAATCCGAAGGATGGCCGTCTGATCGTTATTGAAATGAACCCGCGCGTATCGCGTTCATCAGCGCTTGCATCGAAAGCCACTGGCTTCCCGATTGCGAAGGTCGCGGCGAAGCTGGCGGTTGGTTTTACGCTCGACGAAATCACCAACGACATTACCGGTGCAACGCCAGCGTCGTTTGAACCGACGATTGATTATGTCGTCACCAAAATCCCGCGCTTTGCCTTTGAAAAGTTCAAGGGTGCCGAACCATTGTTGCACACGGCGATGAAGTCTGTGGGCGAAGTGATGGCGATTGGCCGCAACATCCACGAAAGCCTGCAAAAGGCGCTTCGCGGACTGGAAACCGGCCTGTCGGGCTTCAATTATATCGACACGCTAAAGGGTGCATCGAAAGATCAGCTTTCTGCCGAATTGAGCCGCGCAACGCCCGACCGGCTGTTGGTCGCGGCACAGGCGCTGCGCGAGGGCATGAGCGTTGCCGAAATTCACGCGATTGCGCAGTTCGATCCGTGGTTCCTTGAACGGTTAGAAGAGATCATTGCCGCCGAAAATGACGTCAAGACGAATGGTTTGCCCAATAGTGCCGAGGCGCTTCGCCGTTTGAAGGCCATGGGCTTTTCGGACAAGCGGCTGGCCTATCTGGCGCTGGAATCGGTCAATATACGCCCCGGTATGGAAACCGCAGTCCGCCGTGGTTCCGGCATTGCCATGCAGGCCGCGCGCGCGATTGCTGGTGCAGTGACCGAAGATGAAGTGCGCGCGTTGCGCCACAAATTGGGCGTGCGCCCAGTGTTCAAACGCATCGATACCTGCGCTGCGGAGTTCGAAGCCAAAACGCCGTATATGTATTCCACTTATGAAGCCCCAAGCTTTGGCACGCCGGAGTGCGAGAGCCAGCCCACGGATCGTGAGAAGGTCGTTATCCTTGGCGGTGGTCCGAACCGCATCGGGCAGGGGATTGAGTTCGATTATTGCTGCGTGCACGCCTGCTTTGCATTGGGGGATGCTGGCTATGAAACCATCATGGTCAACTGCAATCCGGAAACCGTGTCGACCGATTATGACACCAGCGACCGTTTATATTTCGAGCCACTGACAGCCGAAGACGTGTTGGAAATCCTGCATGTCGAACAACAGAATGGCACGCTAAAGGGCGTTATCGTCCAGTTCGGTGGGCAGACCCCGCTGAACCTCGCAAAGGCGCTTGAGGCGGCAGGCATCCCGATTTTGGGCACATCGCCCGACGCCATTGATCTGGCCGAAGACCGCGAACGCTTTGCCGCGCTTATCAACAAGCTGAAGCTCAAGCAGCCCGAAAATGGCATTGCGCGCAGCCGTGATGAAGCCATTAAGGTTGCCGAGAATATTGGCTACCCCGTGCTGATGCGGCCGTCCTACGTCCTTGGCGGGCGTGCGATGGAGATCGTCGATACGCAGGCGCAGCTAGAAAATTACATCCAAACGGCCGTGATCGTCTCGGGCGACTCGCCGGTATTGATCGACAGCTATTTGCGGGACGCCATTGAGGTGGATGTGGATGCCTTGTGCGATGGCGACGAGGTCGTTGTTGCCGGCATATTGCAGCATATCGAGGAAGCCGGCGTGCACAGCGGCGATTCCGCGTGCACCATCCCGCCGTATAGCCTGCCCGATGATATCATTGCGGAAATTCGCCGCCAAACCGAATTGCTTGCGGTCAACCTGCATGTCCGTGGCCTGATGAACATCCAGTTCGCGGTCAAGGGTGGCGAGGTTTACCTGATTGAGGTCAATCCACGTGCCAGTCGGACCGTGCCTTTCGTCGCAAAGGCCATCGGCGCACCTATCGCCAAGATCGCCGCACGCGTTATGGCGGGTGAAAAGCTCAAGGACTTGCCGCCCATCAACCTCGACATCGATTATATTGCGGTGAAGGAAGCGGTATTCCCGTTTGATCGCTTCCCCGGCGTTGACCCCGTCCTGTCGCCGGAAATGAAATCAACGGGCGAAGTCATGGGTATCGATCGCGATTTTGCGACGGCCTTTGCCAAATCACAAATAGGCGCGCGGATGCCGCCACCGATGGGCGGGAAGCTGTTCGTTTCGGTTAAAGACACAGACAAGCCCGTTATCGTTACTGCCGTCAAACAAGCGATTGCGTGCGGCTTTACCGTATGCGCAACCGATGGAACGGCCAATTATCTGCTGGAGCAGGGGATAGAGGTCGAGCGCGTCAACAAGGTCGCGCAGGGCCGTCCGCATATCGTCGACAAGATTAAAGACGGCGAAATCCACCTGATCTTCAACACGACTGAAGGTTGGCAGAGCCTGAAAGACAGCGAAGAAATCCGCCGTTCCGCGTTGGTTGGCAAGGTTTCGCAATACACAACAGCCGCAGGAAGCATCGCGGTTGCACAGGCGATTGCGGCGCTGCAGCAACGGCAACTTGAAGTTCGGCCACTT
>JAIXYC010000122.1 GCA_027490455.1 Sphingomonadales bacterium | reverse complement strand
CATCAACCTGGGCCTGTGAAAGGTCCTGACGCGCCAAAAATACATGCTCGTAATTTGGCATGGGCGTTTCCTTGTTCCTACCGATCGCTGACGCAGCACCATGCATACGCCCCTCCGGCTTTCTTCGTTTTCACATGGGTTACCCCAGGCGAAGTGGCGCGCTTAGGTGGGATTTGCGGGAAAAGCAAGCGATTCGCCGGAATGGCGATATGTCGAGATATTGCTAGGCGCCAAGCCGTGCCAAAATATCTGCCGCAAACGCGCTCAACGTATCATCCCGCGCGCCCATGATGACTATGCGGTCGCCAGGTACCGCGAGATCGACAATGCGGTTGCCACAGTCTTCGCGCGCCGGGATATATTCGGCTTTTTGTCCGGCTGCAGTGACCGCGTCGGTGATGCTTTGGCTGCCGACGCTTTTGTCGACAGTGCCGCCGAAATAGACAGGATCGCAGAGGATGAGGTAATCGTCATCGCCAAGCATGTCGGCGAAAACACCTGCCAATTCAGCACCCATCACGCGGATTGGGCCGTAGCCATGCGGTTGAAAGAAAGCGATGATCCGGCCCGGAAAGGCCTTGAGTGTCGCAAGCGTTGCGGCGATCTTATCGGGGTTATGGCCGAAATCATCGATGACGGTGATGTTGTTTGCGGTGCCGACAATGTCGAAGCGGCGGGCAAGGCCATTGAACCGCTCGATCGCGCAAACGGCCTGCGCAACGGTTACGCCGAGCGCGGTCGCAGCGGCGATGGCGGCAAGTGCGTTGGCGATATTGTGGCGGCCGGGGACGATGAGCGCGACGTCATGCTTTGTGCCCATCGCGTGCAGCGTGAAACGGCTGCCCAGCGGCAGGTCCACGATATCTGTCGCACGGAAATCCGCTTGCGCTGAAAAGCCGAAGCTGACGGCCCCTGCCAGCGCCAAGGGTTGCACGAGGGCCGCAGTCTCGGCGTCATCGGCGTTCCACACGCTTGTCTTTGCTTTTTTGGCAAAGTCACCGAACAGCTGCCGCAATTCTTCAAGGCTTTTATGGTCGAGGCTGACATTGTTGAGCACCGCGACTTCGGGGGTAAACAAGGCGATAGAGCCATCGCTTTCGTCGACCTCCGAAACAAAAACGTCCCCCTGCCCCACGCGCGCGCTGGCGAAAGGCGCGTCATCGGCGACGAAATTTTTCATCACCGCGCCGTTCATGATCGTCGGGTCCAGCCCTGCATCGGTCAATATCCAACCGATCATACCCGTGACGGTCGATTTCCCGCTGGTCCCGCCAACGGCAACGCTGCGCGGCGCATTATTGAACAAATCCGCGAGCAGCTCGGCGCGTGTCATGCGGGCGCAGCCCAAGGCATTGGCTTTGGCAACGTCCGGCACGCTGTCTTCGATAGCGGCAGACGCGATCAGGATTTGGTCACCGCTGATAAGGCCGCGGCCGTCTTGGGCAAACAGGTCGATGCCAAGGCTTTGCAACCATTCAAACTTGGCGCCCAAGCGGCCCTGGTCCAGCGCGCGGTCCGACCCGGCAACGGTTGCACCTGCATCGCGAACGATATTCGCCAAGGGCAACATGCCCGAACCGCCAATGCCACAGAAGAAATAGGATTTGTTTTTGTGCATAAGCGTCGGTTATTGGGTAAGAGGAGATTTGGCAATGGCAAGCAAAGGTAACCGCAGCCCTGAGCAGCAGTCGTATCGCGGCTGCGCCCGTCGAAGGGCGGTTATCAGCGGCAAAGCGACCTTCGACTTTTCGCCAGCGCTTGCGCGCTGACGGCTCAGGGCTACGGTGTGGGGATGGAAGGCTTTTCATGAAAATCGGGATATGCGCGCCGTCGACGCCCTTTACGCGTGAAGACGCTGCACGCGTTTCGGCGCTTGCCGCAAGGTCGCATCCAAGCGCGGAGCTTTACTTTCATGACCAATGCTTTGCCGAGGCGGGGCATTTCGCGGGTTCGGATGACGAACGGCGCGACGCTTTTGTGGCGCTTGCCAACGACCCCGGCTTTGATGCGGTTTGGTTTGTCCGTGGCGGATATGGCGCATGCCGGATCGCCGAAGACGCTGTCGCGGCGCTAAAATCCGCCGCTACTGACAAGATATATATGGGCTATAGCGATGCCGGCAATGTGCTCGGTGCTTTATATCGCGCGGGCATTGGCCGCCTGTGCCATGGCCCAATGCCCGCGGACATACGACGCGCAGGCGGCGAAGCAGCCGTGACCCGTGCGCTTGACTGGATCGTCCACCAATCGCCGCACGCGCTTGAACCGCATGTGCGGGCCGGGGAAAAACATGCTGCGCTCAACCTGATGACGCTGGCCATGATGGTCGGAACACCGTTGATGCCCGACCTGAATGGCCATGTGCTGATGGTCGAGGAAGTCAGCGAATATCTCTATGGATTTGACCGGGCCTTTTTCAATGTGAGCACCCATTTGCAATCGGCTGGCCTCGCCGGATTGCGGCTTGGCCGTGTCAGCGATGTGCCTGAAAATGACCGGCCATTTGGCGAAGGCGCAGAAGACATCGCCCGGCGCTGGTGTGCCAAGACGGGCATCGCCTATCTTGGCCGCGCGGACATCGGCCATGACGCGGATAACCGCATCGTGCCGTTCGGGCTTGCAACATCCAGCGCCGCGCCATAGGCGATTTGGCACAAACACGGACTGACGGGAGCGAATATGCGCGCATTTATATTTCCAGGACAAGGCAGCCAGGCGGTTGGCATGGGCAAAGCGCTCGCCGACGCCAGTCCCACCGCCCGCACAGTGTTTCAGGAAGTCGACGAAGCGCTTGGCCAACATCTGTTCCGGTTGATGTGCGATGGTCCCGAAAGCGAGCTTACGCTGACCGAAAATGCCCAGCCTGCGATTATGGCAAATGCCATTGCGACGTTGCGGGTGCTCGAAACCGAAGGCGGCGTGCGCCTTTCGGAAAAATGCAATTTCGTCGCGGGCCATTCCTTGGGCGAATATAGCGCGCTGTGTGCCGCTGGCGCGTTGCCATTGTCCGTGACGGCGGCATTGTTGAAACTTCGTGGTCGCGCAATGCAAGCCGCTGTTCCCGTTGGCATTGGCGCCATGGCTGCGTTGCTTGGCGCAGACATTGAGAAAGCCGAAGCTTTGGCTGCGGCTGCGGCTGAGGGCGAAACCTGCACCGTTGCAAATGACAATGATCCGTCGCAGGTCGTCATTTCAGGGCATAAAGGCGCGATTGATCGCGCCATTGAGCTGGCCCAGGACCATGGGATAAAGCGCGGTATATTGTTGCCAGTGTCCGCACCCTTTCATTGCCCATTGATGCAACCGGCAGCCGATGAAATGCAAAGCGCGCTTGGCACAACGACCATTCATGCGCCGCTGGTCCCGCTTTTTGCGAACGTAACGGCAGCGCCAGTGTCCGAACCCGACATCATCGCCGCGCAATTGGTGCAGCAGGTGACGGGACGCGTGCGTTGGCGTGAGTCCGCAATCGCAATGGCGGACACTGGTGTTACCCATTTCGTTGAATTCGGCGGCAAAGTGCTATCCCCCATGGTGAAGCGCAGCACGCATGAAGACATCACCACCACAAGCGTCATCAGCATGGATGACATCGAAGCTTTGTTGAAAGCGATATAATGACGGACCAAATTCTCCAATCGCGCGATGGCGGCATATTGACCATCACGATGAACATGCCGGAAAAGCGCAACCCGATATCGGACGTCGGCGTCGTCGAACAGATTTGCGATGCCTTCATGGCTGCGGACCAAGATAT
>JAIXYC010000055.1 GCA_027490455.1 Sphingomonadales bacterium | reverse complement strand
AGATGCTTCAACGATGGCAGCACGAACATGCTCCATGGCGTCGGCATAAGCGGCGGGCGTCATGGCCTGACTTCCGACGTGGAAGCAAATGCCCAAGCTGTCCGCAACCTGACGGGTCGCAACCAAGAGATGCGCTACTTCGGATGGATCTGCGCCAAATTTTGAAGCAAGGCTGAGCTTCGCATGCTCAGATGACACGCGGATACGGACGCATAGCTCGAGATCAGTTGCGCCATCGGTGGCACGCACGATCTTTTCCAATTCCTCATGGCTGTCGAGGCTGAATGTCCGAACCCCATGATTGTGGTAAGCTTGCGCGATGGCGCGTTCGCTTTTCACGGGATGCATGAAGCACAGCTTCGCATCCGGCAGGAACTTGCTCACCAAACGCACTTCGCCAAGCGAAGCGACGTCATAATGCGTGATGCCCGCGTCCCACAAAGTCTCAAGCAATGCAGGTGAAGGATTGGCCTTTACCGCGTACAGCGACTTACCCTGAAACTTCTCAACGAAGAAACGGGCGGCGCGCGAAGCGGCATGCGGGCGAAGGAGCGTGATAGGTTCGTCAGGGCGCTGGGCGCGGACTACAGCTAAAGCGTCAAGATACTCGTGCAACTCAAGGGACCCCCAAAAAAATAACGTGAAACAACAAGGCTGCCTTGCGGTTATTGGAAGTCCCCCTGGGGCAGCGGAGGGTGCCTATATGATTCGAGTGGCGAGTTGTAAAGGGAAAATGGAGGCATGCGGCATGAAATCTGAATGATCTTCACGGTAGATTTGATATCCAATCATGGATAGGTTTATCTATGTTTAAGATTGATCAAATGATCGGCTGCTGCTGGCCGAATGCGCTAGAACCGAGAGGCGAAGGAACTTTTGAGAAAGAGGCATTCGCAGCATGGTGGGAGCGCAATCAGTCAAAACTGACGAATCTTCCTGCTGACCTTTGTGAACAGTGGATATTTCGGCACTGGACCAATTCACCATTTACGTTTCTTCCTCTAGACTCTTTAGCCGTTGAACGGAATCGATGGGAAGGCGATTTTCTGCTGAAGTCCATCTATCGCGCATTCGGTGGAGAACTGTCAGTTCAATTTGATTATGACACTTTTCAGGGAAAAGGAGGCGATGATCGCCTTCAGACAGCGAAAGCTCTGGATTCCGGAACATGGGATTACCCAATGGTTTTACTCTCAACACCTGCCGGAGTAATGGATTTAGACGGTCCGCACCCGAACGTGCGATATGTTATCGTTGAAGGCCATCAAAGGCATCGCTATTTGAATGCTTTGCATGCCCTCGGAAAACCGCCGACGGGACCGCATGAAGTGCTGATTTTGTCATCGCAGAACACGATAGCGGCGGCTAGCTCAACCGGTCCCTAAACTCGGTCCAGTCGAATGCGCGTACACATTCCAACGCGTCTGTGTCGCTGTTCCAAAGCCAAATGGAGGGAAGTGGCACGCCGTTGAAGGTGTTGGTTTTCACCATCGAATAATGCGCCTGATCAAGGAACGCAAAGCGCGCTCCGGCCTCTGCAGCGACGGGAAGACGGTAGTCGCCGATGATATCGCCAGCCAAGCAGCTGGGGCCACCCAAACGCACCGCAGGGCCGTCCTGAAGCTCACCAAGCATGGCGGGACGATACGGTGCCTCGATTACGTCAGGCATGTGGCAGGTCGCGCTGATATCGGTGATGCCGACGGGCAAACCATTTTCAAACACATCAAGCAGTTCGCCAATCAATATGCCGGTATCAAGCGCAATCGCTTCGCCGGGTTCAAGATAGACGTCGAGGCCGGTTTCAGTGCGGACCCGCTGAATGAATGCCACAAGGTCGTCACGCTGATAATCAGCGCGGGTGATGTGATGTCCTCCCCCAAAGTTCAACCAACGCAATTGACCAAAATAGGGCGCGATCTGTGGCTTTAACGCCTCCCATGTGCGCTTGAGCGGTTCAAAATCCTGCTCACACAAGGTGTGGAAATGCAGACCGGAAACGCCCTCCAAATGTTCTGGCTTAAGCTGGCTTACAGGGAAGCCCAGGCGTGAACCGGGCGAGCAGGGGTCATATTTCGCAACTTCGCCCTCGGCATGTTCGGGGTTGAGCCGAAGCCCGACATCCACGCTGTCGTTCAGGAATGCTGCGAAACGGCGATGTTGGCGGGGGCTGTTGAAAATGACATGATCAGAAATCTCGATGATTTCGGCCATGTCTGCTTCTTTATAGCCAGCGCAATAGGTTGCAATTTCGCCTTTGTAATAATCGCGGGCAAGCCGGGATTCCCACAGACCCGAGCTGCATACGCCATCGAGATATTCGCCAATGATCGGTGCGACCTTCCACATGGAAAACGCTTTCATCGCGCATAAGATTTTCGCACCCGAGCGTGACTTTACATCCGCGAGAATAGCAAGGTTCCGCCGCAGCGCCGCTTCATCGACGACAAATGCCGGCGATGGGACGCGATACAGGTCGAAATGCGCAAATGCGCCAGGATCGCCGGCCTTGGTTTCCATTAGAAGGTCAAAGGCCCGTCCAGTTCCTTCACCTGCCACGGCAGACCATGCGCGTTGAGCATGTCCATGAAGGGATCGGGATCGAACTGCTCAATGTTCCAAACGCCCGCGCCGGACCATTTGCCCGTGAGCAGCATGGCGGCGCCGATCATCGCTGGCACGCCCGTGGTATAGCTGACCGCCTGATTGCCCGTTTCGGCATAGGCATCTTCATGATCGCAGATGTTGTAGATGTAGAGCGTCTTTTCCTTGCCATCCTTGCCAAGACCAGTGGCGATGCAGCCAATGTTGGTCTTGCCCTTGGTCGTTGGACCGAGCGAAGCGGGCTCAGGCAGCACGGCTTTCAGGAACTGAAGCGGAATGATTTCCTTGCCTTCATACATGACAGGGTCAATCCGCGTCATGCCAACCGCCTGAAGGACGTTCAGATGGGTGATGTAGGCATCGCCAAAAGTCATCCAGAAACGGATACGTTTAATTTCGGGCAGATGGGTTTTGAGGCTTTCGATTTCCTCATGGTACATCAGATACATGTTCTTTGGACCGACGGCCTCAAAGTCAAAGCTCTGCTTCACCGACATTGCGGGGGTTTCGACCCAGTCGCCATTTTCCCAATGGCGCGCGACGGCAGTGACTTCGCGGATGTTGATTTCCGGGTTGAAGTTGGTGGCAAAGGCCTGACCATGGTCGCCGCCATTACAATCGAGGATATCGAGTGTGTCGATGCGGTCGAAGTGATGCTTTTTCAAATAGGTCGTGAACACCGATGTCACGCCGGGGTCAAAGCCTGAACCCAATAAAGCAGCCAAGCCCGCATCCTTGAAACGATCCTGATATGCCCATTGCCAGTGATATTCGAACTTGGCGACATCCAGCGGTTCATAATTCGCCGTGTCCATATAATGCACGCCCGCGGCAAGGCACGCGTCCATGATGTTGAGGTCTTGGTAAGGGAGCGCGAGGTTGACGACGAGGCTTGGCTTAATCTGGTTCAGCAAAGCGGTTGTCGCAGCAACATCATCTGCATCAAGGCCATAAGTGTCGATAACGACGCCCGTGCGCTCCTTGACCGAAACGGCAATCGCATCGCACTTCGACTTTGTCCGGCTTGCAAGGCTGATATGGCTGAAGATGTCCTGATTCATGGCCATTTTGTGGACCGCAACCGATCCCACGCCACCAGCGCCAATTACCAATACCTTGCTCATATCCCATTTCCTCTTATCAGAGATTCGTTCAGCGGACGCATATAGGGGCCTTTTATGACAGAACAAGAATTGGCTGTAGCCGACAAGACGCCAACGCACGAAGGGGTGCAGCGGGCGATGGCCAAGATCGCCGCTATTCTGCCAAAAACGCCCTTGCTGCCGGTTGAGGTCGATGGTGTAACGATTTGGTGCAAGGCCGAAATGCTTCAGCCCATCGGCGCGTTTAAGATTCGCGGCGCGTGGCATCGGCTCTCCGATTTGAACGCAGAAGAGCGTGCGCGCGGCGTCGTTGGCGTATCGAGCGGCAACCATGCGCAGGGCGTTGCTTGGGCGGCGAAGAAGCTGGGCATAAATGCAACTATCGTCATGCCTTCCAATGCGCCGCGTATGAAGCTTGAGGCGACAAAGGCACTTGGCGCGCAAGTGGTGCTATATGACCGCGCAACGGAATCACGTGAGGAAGTCGCCGCCGCGTTGATCGCACAAAATAACGCAACGCTCGTACATGCCTTTGGCGATCCGTGGGTTATTGAAGGGCAGGGCACTGCCGGCATCGAGATTGCCGAACAGCTGCAAGGCATTGGCATCGCAGGGCCAGATTTGATTGTTTCATGCTGCGGTGGCGGCGGTCTTGCCGCGGGCCTTGCGCTCGCCTGTCCCGACGCGGACATCGCCATCGTCGAGCCCGAAGGCTGGGATGATATCATCCGTTCGCTTGAAGCAGGCGAGATTTTGCCTGTTAAAGACCTTTTGCACCCAACCTATTGCGATGCTTTGCAAACACCGCAGACCTATCCTGTAAACTTTGACGTTCTCCGCAATCGCGTATCACAGGGCGTGTCGGTTACCACCGCTGAAGTGGCTGCGGCGATGCGATTGGTGTTTGAGAAGCTCCATCTCGTCGTTGAACCGGGCGGCGCAGTTGCGCTCGCGGCAGTTCTTGCCGGAAAGATAGACGTAAAGCCGGTAACCGCGGTTACATTATCCGGCGGGAATGTAGACCGGGAGACCTTTGCGGAGCTTTTGGCTCAAGCCGCCTGAACAGCGCGGATATCCACCCGGCCCCAAATTTCGATCAACGCGCTCGTCAAATCGCGCATCATAGCCTCGGTATGCTGCGGACCCGGCGTAAACCGCAACCGCTCCGTACCGCGTGGCACCGTAGGGTAATTGATCGGTTGAACATATACGCCATATTCTGCGAGCAATATGTCGCTGATCTTCTTGGCCCTCACCGGATCGCCGACCATCAATGGCACGATATGCGTATTGCTGACCATGACGGGCAATCCCGCATCAGCAAATAACGTTTTCAACATTGCGGCATTTGCATGCTGCGCGATGCGCTCTTCGCTCGATACCTTCAGGTGACGGACCGATGCCAATACGCCCGCTACAAGGACCGGCGAGAGCGATGTCGTAAAGATAAAGCCGGGTGCGTAGGACCGAATGACGTCGATAATCTTCTGGTCAGCGGCAATGTAACCGCCCATCACGCCAAATGCCTTGCCCAGCGTGCCTTCAATAATCGTCACGCGATCCGCGACTTCATCACGTTCGCTAATGCCGCCGCCACGTGCGCCGTACATGCCAACTGCGTGCACTTCATCGCAATAGGTGAGGGCGTTGTACTTATCGGCCAAATCACAAACGGCACCGATGGGCGCAACGTCGCCGTCCATCGAATACACGCTTTCAAAGGCGATCAGCTTCGGCGCCTCTGGATCATCGGCCGCGAGCAGCTCTTCCAAATGCGCCAGATCATTATGCCGCCAAACGCGCTTTTCACAGCCGGCGTTGCGAATACCCGCAATCATCGATGCGTGGTTCAATTCATCCGAATAGATAATGCATCCGGGCAAAACCTTAGCCAACGTCGACAAGGTAGCATCGTTGGAAACATAGCCCGACGTGAACAGCAATGCGCCATCCTTGCCATGCAAATCGGCAAGCTCATGCTCCAGTTCGACATGATAATGTGTGTTGCCGCCAATGTTGCGCGTCCCGCCAGAACCAGCGCCTACGTCATGCAGCGCATCTTCCATCGCGGTGATGACTTTGGGGTGCTGCCCCATGCAGAGATAGTCATTTGAACACCACACCGTGATGTCCTTGGGGCCGTTATGTCCGGCGAAGCAGCGCGCGTTGGGATAATTGCCCTTGTTCCGCAAAATATCGATAAACACGCGGTAGCGGCCCTCGGCATGAAGACGGTCAATCGCTTTTTCGAAAACAGCATCGTAATTCACGGATACTAACCCCGGGTTTAAGCCGCTGCTGCGGCACATCGTCGCCCATTAGTCGCCGGAAATGGAAAAATCCAGCGCGAACGACTTGCAACAAGCGGCATAACGGACGGGTCTATGAGATATTTTCGCTTAGAGTGATTTGATTTGCGACAAACCAAAGCGCGATAGAGCCGGGCAGTTATACCTTCTGTGTCGGTGTCAGGCCAAAGCTGGTCACGCTGGCTGACAAGTCGGTGGCCTTGAGCGGGCGGAACAAAACAGTTACGTAATGCGGCTATTGAGGGGATTCGACCAATGGATGTTATTGGGTTCAACATGATTGCGGGTCTTCTGCTGGGATATCTGCTCGGTTCAATCCCGTTCGGGTTGTTGCTGACTAAGGCATCGGGCGGCGGCGATATAAGGAACATCGGCTCGGGCAATATCGGCGCGACCAATGTGCTGCGAACCGGGCGCAAGGGGCTTGCCGCACTGACACTGTTGCTCGATCTGCTAAAGGGTTTCTTCGCAGTCTTTATCGCCACGCATTATCTGCCGGGCGGCGCAGTATTTGCAGCCGCGGGCGCGTTCTTCGGGCATTTGTATCCCGTATGGCTGGGTTTCAAAGGCGGTAAGGGCGTCGCGACCTATGCCGGCATCATGTTCGGCCTGTTTTGGCAAGGCGGCGTTGTCTATGCGATCGCGTGGATTGGTGCACTTGTGATTTTCAGGATATCTTCACTCGCTGGACTGCTGGCAGCCTTATGCGCTCCGATAGCCGCGGCTTATTTTGGCCGATATGATTTGGTTGCCCTGTTGGTCGCATGCACGTTGATCGTGTTTGTGAAACATCGGACGAATATCGAAAACCTGATGGACGGAACCGAACCGCGTATCGGCAAAAGCAAAAGCTGACCGCAGATATGGGGGGCAGCCAGGAACAATTTGATAAGCTTCGGCTCATTCGATCCCCCAATATTGGTCCTGCCAGTTATCGCCAACTCATTGGCCGCTTTGGTAGCGCAAAGGCTGCGCTGGAGGCTTTGCCTGACCTCGTTCGTCGTGGTGGGGGCGGTCCGTCTCTGCTGGCCGACGAAGCGTCTGTCGCCCGCGAATTGCAAATTGTTGAGCGATTTGGCGGGCGTCACATTTTCATTGGCGATCCTGAATATCCATCTTTGCTGTCACATTTGGACAATGCGCCGCCGGTCTTATGTGTGAAGGGTGATTTGGGGCTGCTCAATCGCGTGGCCATTTCCATCGTTGGTGCGCGCAACGCGTCGGCTGGTGCATGTCAGTTTGCACGGCAGCTGGCTTATGATCTTGGCCAAATGGAATTCCCGGTCGTCTCCGGACTGGCGCGCGGGATTGATACCGCCGCGCATGCAGGTTCGATTGAAAACGGAACGATTGCGGTGATCGCGGGCGGACTTGATGTCGTTTATCCGCCGGAGAACAAAGCGCTTCAGGAAGCGATTGCCGAACGGGGTTTGCTCATCGCCGAACAACCGCCCGGGACCGAACCACGCGCGCGGCATTTT
>JAIXYC010000093.1 GCA_027490455.1 Sphingomonadales bacterium | reverse complement strand
GATGGGCAATGCGGGGCTATCGCTATCGGCAACAATCTGCGTCATGCCGTAATGATCGCGCAAATCGACAAACAAAACGCCGCCATGGTCACGCTTACGATGGACCCAGCCAGATAGGCGTACGGTTTCCCCCACGTGGGAATCCCGAAGTTCGGCGCATTTGTGCGTACGATAAGCGTGCATTGTTCACTCAATTCAAAAAATCTGTGGAAAGCGCGCCTAACAACCTTGCAGGGGCACTTTGTCAAGTCGGGAATGGGTGCTACGGCGATGCGCAATGCAGATTCATCCACTCATCTCCGACAGCAAACGTCTCGCCGAATTGTGCGCACGCCTTGCAAAATCCCCATTTGTTGCGGTTGATACCGAATTTATGCGGGAAAACACGTATTATCCGGACCTCTGCCTCGTGCAGTTGGCGGACACGCATGAGGCTGCAGCGATTGACCCAAAGGCCGAGGGGCTGGACCTCACCCCCATGCTCGATCTGCTCTGCGCGAATGACGATGTTCTGAAAGTCTTTCATGCCGGTGGGCAGGATATTGAAATATTCTTCAACCTGACGGGCAAAACGCCCTACCCCATGTTCGACACCCAAATCGCTGCCATGGCGCTCGGTCAGGGTGAGCAGATCGGCTATTCGAATTTGGTCGATCTGTGGATGGGCATTCAACTCGACAAAGGCGCGCGATTTACAGATTGGTCGCGCCGTCCGCTCGACAAACGGCAAATCGATTATGCGATTGCCGACGTCACGCATTTATCTGCGATATTTCCAATGATGCTCGAAAAGCTAAAGGTCACGGGCCGTGGCGCTTGGCTCAATGACGAGATGGAGCGCATTTCGGATGCGGCCAACTATCGCAATGACCCCGAAAATGCGTGGTCCCGGATAAAGGTGCAATCGCGTAAGCCCGACGTCTTGGGCCGGCTTCAGGCCATGGCGGCATGGCGCGAAAAGGAAGCGCAGCGTAAGAATATCCCGCGCGGGCGCATCATGAAAGACGAAACGCTTGCCGATATTGCGGCGCATCCGCCCAAGTCGCAGGCGGATTTGCCCAAGGTGCGTGGACTGTCGCCAGCTTGGCGCGACAATGACATTGGCGCGCGGCTCATCGCCGTTATCGAGGCAAGCCAGCCCATGGTGCGCGACGATATGCCTGACCGCGGCAGATCCTCGCCCGGCGGCGGCAAAGACGGATCGCTGGTCGCGGACCTGTTGAAGCTGTTGCTCAAAATTCGTTCGCGCGAAATCAACGTTGCGCCGCGCCTCATCGTCCGGACCGAAGAACTGGAACGGTTGGCGGCGGGTGAGCGCGACGACCTAGAAGTCCTGACCGGATGGCGGTTTGAACAATTCGGCCGCGATGCGCTTGACCTTGTCGAAGGCAGATTGGCGTTCGCAGTGGTGAATGGGAAACTGAAAATGACCCATACCCAAGAAGAAGAAGAGATGGTCCGCTAATACAGCAAACTACGACGCCGTAGGTTGGAATTAGCTTTCGAGAACCTTCTTTACCAAAGCGAGATTGACCGGGGCATTTTCCGCCAGCGCCAGCGCATTTGCGGACCGTGCAAATTTTTCGATCGCGCCATAACTCCGCTCAATCCGGCGCTTTACGTAGCTTAAAGCATCGATGCTGATTGCTGCCCCGCGATCCGCGAGCTGTTTTTGGATCAATTGTTCAATCATTTCATCGTCGGGCGGCGCAATGTCGAGCAACAACGCAGAGCCCAGACGCGATTGCAGGTCGGGCAATGTGATGTTCCATTCCGCAGGCTGCCAACGCGAGATCAGCAATAACGGGACGCCGCTTTCCTGCGACCGGTTCCATGCGTTAAACAAGGTTTCCGCGGGACTAGCCTCTGCGTTATCAATGACCGTGCCGTTCTGTCCCGAAAAATAGCGCGCCATCAGGGTTTTTCCCGAGCGTGCAGGCCCCGTCAGAATAGCACAGCGCTTGGCCCAGCCAGATGCGCTCGAAAGCCCCGCAAAGGCGGTCGCGTTAGATTCTGTAATGATCAGGCTGGACGATGCGCCGCTGCGCAGTTCGTCCAATGGCAAAGCAATTTGGCGCATAATGTTAGATGCTGGTGCTCATGGCCGTGGCGATGGCGGTGTGGGCGCACCAGAATTGCGCGCAGGTTCTGCTTCTTGCAACACCGACCTGACCACATCATCCAACGATTGGCGCGCAGGCTCTGCCCCATCGACAACCGACAGGTCTTCGACTTCGCCTTCCAATTCCTCTTCCTCGACCACTTCGGGTTCAAGGACGAGCGAAGCATCCGCCCGCAATCGACCGGAGGCGAGCGCGGACTGGAACAGTTGGTCCATCTTAATGACCGCCTGATCCATCATGCCCGGAATACCCGCGCTGTTGGAAACACGCAGGGTGAACGAACCGAGATATTTGTTATCCGGACCATATCGCGCAGAAAACCGACCAATGATTGGGCCGCCCGGCCATTGCCGTTCCAGACGCGCTATAGGAATGATCACATCAGCAGCACCAAATTGGTCCAGGATCGTGCGCCACCAAATGCGGCTGCGGCGGTCTTTTTGCCCCGCGTTCAGCAATAACGATTCGCCGCCTGCCCCGCTTGGACGCACATAATCTATCGTGCTGTCAGCCGTGCGATATTTGGCCCAGCTGCGCTGCCATGATGTGCGCTGTTCAAATACCGTCGGCGCGCCTGCCGAATAAGTAACGGGTAACAATAACAACGGCGCAGAACGACGCGCCACGCCGCTGACGCCCAGTAATTGACCAGCACGAGCGCGGTCAAACAATACGCCGAGCTTTGCAACATAACGGCGTGGGCCAATCTGTTCCTGCTCCACCACGATTGCGGCGACGATACCGTCGAGCGTCGAATCGGATAGGCCAGCGCCAACAGTTCCATGGGTTTTGCGCCACAATGCCGACCAGGCAATCCGCTGCGCCTGCTCCCAACCCTTTTGCCGGGCGTCAAACGCGTTATTGCCGACGACATTCACAGAGACGCCGGTCACTTCAAAATCACCAGCGCTTGCGATTGGCGCGATGCCGCGCTTTGGCCCTTCGATTTGCGCGGCAACGATTCCGCCACCAATCAGCGCCAAAGGCAAGCCAATCGCTGCAATCTGAAACCATTTTCCGCGAGAATTTGTCATTAACGCACCTTTAGGCGACATAGACGTGGAATTCCAACCCTGTTCTCGCTAACGGCGACAAATGGACGCAAAAGAACAGAAGCCCGAATCTTACACCTATGCCAAGGCCGGTGTTTCCATTGAAACCGGTAACGCGCTTGTGCGCGCGATTGCGCCGCTGGCGAAATCGACCCGGCGCGCTGGCGCGGATGCGGATCTTGGCGGATTTGGCGGGTTTTTCGACCTCAAGGCAGCAGGCTTTAATGATCCGCTTCTGGTCGCCGCGAATGATGGGGTCGGTACGAAGCTGAAACTGGCCATCGAATCCGGTCGCCATGAAGGTGTCGGCATTGATCTTGTCGCGATGTGCGCCAATGACTTGATCGTGCAAGGCGCAGAGCCACTTTTCTTCCTTGATTATTATGCCACCGGCAAACTCGACAACGCCGTTGCCACCTCTGTTGTCGCCAGCATCGCCGAAGGCTGCAAGCAAGCCGGCTGCGCGTTAATTGGCGGCGAGACCGCTGAAATGCCGGGCATGTATTCCGAAGGCGACTATGACCTTGCCGGTTTCTGCGTTGGCGCGGTGGAGCGCGACCAAGTGCTGACGGCTGATAAGGTCGCGGCGGGCGACGTCATTCTGGGCCTTGCGTCATCAGGCGTGCATTCCAACGGTTTCTCGCTTGTTCGGCGGCTTGCTGCAGACAAGGGCTGGAAACTCGACCGTCCGGCCATTTTCGACCAGAATGTCATTCTTATCGACGCGCTCATGGCGCCGACCCGCATCTACGTAAAATCGCTGCTGCCGATGGTCCGCACGGGTAAGATCCACGCGATGGCGCATATCACGGGCGGTGGCTTGCTTGAGAATATCCCGCGTATCCTGCCGGACGGTTTGCACGCACATGTCGATGCAGACGCATGGCAACAACCGCGCTTGATGGCGTTCTTGCAAGCGCAAGGTCATATCGAGCCAGAGGAAATGGCACGCACATTCAACTGCGGCATCGGCATGGCAGTCGTTGTCGCTGAAACCGAAGTCGCAGGCGTAACCGCCGCACTTGAGGCGGCTGGAGAGACGGTGTTCCGCATCGGACATATTGCAGCCGGTGAAAAAGGCTGCACGGTCACGGGCTCTGTGGAAACATGGAGCGCCAAAGCCGATTGGACTGCGACGCATCATGGCTAAGGCGCGTGTTGCCGTCCTAATTTCCGGCGGCGGCACCAATATGGCTGCGTTGCTATATGCCGCAAAACGCCCAGACAGCCCGTATGAAGTCGTTCTGGTCGCCAGCAACAATCCCGACGCCGAAGGGTTGAAACTGGCACAAGCCGAAGGCGTTGCAACGTTCGCACAATCGCACATTGGCCTTAAGCGGGCTGACCATGACGAAATCATGCATAATCACATTACCAAAGCGGGTGCGGCTTATGTCGTGCTTGCGGGATATATGCGGATATTGAGCGAAAGCTTCGTCGAAAAATGGGACGGCCGGATGCTAAATATCCACCCATCCCTCTTACCCAAATATACGGGACTACACACCCATCAGCGCGCAATTGACGCAGGCGATAGTGTCGCCGGTTGCAGCGTGCACCTTGTCACGGCGGACCTCGATGAAGGTCCCCTTCTTGGCCAGATGGAGGTCGCCGTTTTGCCTAATGACACTGCCGATTCATTGGCGGAGCGCGTCAAGATTGCGGAGCATCAATTATATCCGCGGACGCTGGCCGACTATGTTTCGCGGGCAACGGACCCGGATTATCTAACATCAAAAGTGCGCGAAATCGCGCTGACCCAGCCAGAAGCCGATGAAGTGGTATCGCATGGAATGCCGTGCTTCGGGATCGT
>JAIXYC010000096.1 GCA_027490455.1 Sphingomonadales bacterium | reverse complement strand
GAAACCGGCATCGACGCTTTCAGCGCTGGTGACGTTCACGTGGCAGAATACACCGCCGATTTCGGCTGCAAGGGCCTCGCCCTTGTCGGCCTGCAAATCAAAGATGGCGACCTTCACACCCTTTGCGGCCAGCGCGCGTGCGGTTGCCTCACCAAGTCCAGATGCGCCGCCGGTGACGACTGCTGCGACTGTTGAATCCAGTTTCATGTAAATTCCCTTTTCAAATACCGTAGTGCTGAGCCTGTCGAAGCGCGTTTAACCGATAAGCGCCCTTCGACAGGCTCAGGGCTACTGTGAAGTTTATACGGTTGAGTACTATACCCGCTCAATGATCGTGACGTTGGCCTGACCGCCACCTTCACACATCGTCTGCAAACCATATTTGCCACCACGGGCTTCAAGCGCATTCAGCAATGTCGCCATCAGCTTCGTGCCCGATGCGCCGAGCGGGTGGCCCAATGCGATCGCGCCGCCATGGACGTTGATTTTCGAACGATCGCCGCCGGTGTGCTTCAACCAAGCCAATGGCACAGGTGCGAACGCTTCGTTCACTTCATACAGGTCAATGTCTGACATTTTCATGCCCGAACGCTGGAACGCACGGTCGGTTGCAAACAACGGCTCTTCCAACATGATCACCGGATCGCCAGCGGTCACGGTCAAATTGACGATGCGCGCCCGTGGGGTGAGGCCATGTTCTTTCAGTGCCTTTTCAGACACGATCAAAACCGCCGAAGCACCGTCGCAAATCTGGCTGGCATTGGCGGCAGTGATCGAACCGCCTTCTTGAAGCAGCTTGACGCCGGACAGGCTTTCAAATGTCGCGTCATAGCGAATGCCTTCATCGCTATTGTGGACGATCTTGCCTTCTGGCGTATCAACTTCGATACCGACGATTTCATTGGCGAAGGCACCATTTTGCGTCGCAGCGATAGCTTTCTGGTGCGATTCCAGCGCGAACTGGTCCAAGTCTTCGCGGGAAAAGCCATATTTCTTCACGAGCATTTCAGCGCCCATGAACTGGCTGAACATGATGCCGGGATAGGCTTCTTCGAGCCGTGGGCTCTTATACGTGCCCATGCCTTCTTTCTTGAACAGCATCGACGTCGATCCCATGGGGACACGCGTCATGCTTTCGATACCGGCCGCCAACACAATGTCCTGTGTGCCCGACATGACGCCTTGCGCTGCGAACATCATCGATTGCTGCGATGATCCGCACTGACGGTCGATGCTGACCGATGGAATGGAATTGGGCAGGCGTGACGCCAGAACGATATTGCGGCCGACATCGCCCGCTTGCTCGCCACCTTGCATGACGCAGCCCATGATGACGTCTTCAATCGCCGCAGGATCAAAATCGTTACGGTCGGCAATGGAATCGAGCACGGCAGCGCCCAAATCGACGGGGTGAACGCCCGCAAGCTTACCACCGCGGCGGCCACCAGCGGTACGGACCGCATCCACAATATAAGCGTCTGCCATTTTCTCTCTCCTGTTGTTCAAATTTAATCAGACGATTAAACTTTGGAAGGGGAGAGTCAAGTGCGATTGGCTGTGTCTTCAGCAATCGTCATCCTGAACTTGTTTCAGGATAAAGAGTCACCCTTTTTGTTATCCCGAAACAAGTTCGGGATGACGAGAAAAGGGTGACACCAATCGTGCGACGTCAGGACGCCTTAAGCCGCTTCGCGGGCGATCGTAATAACCTGCGGATAGGTGAACTCGAGCAAACCTTCTTCGCCCAATTCAGCGCCAAAGCCGGACTGCTTGTGTCCAGCAAATGGTGCGTTGGGGGCAAGGTGCATGGATTCGTTGATCCACACCGTTCCGGTTTCCAGTTGCTCGGCCACTTCGACCGCAGCTTCGGGATTGCTGGTCCAGATCGAACCGGCCAGACCGTAATCAGACGCATTGGCGCGGCTGATAACTTCGTTGATGGTCGAAAACTTCATCAATGGCATCACGGGGCCAAACTGTTCTTCGGCCACAATCCGGGCATCTTCTGGCGGATTGTCGAGCACCGTTACGGGCACGAAATAGCCGGGGATTGATGCATCATGATCGCCGCCGGCGAGGAACTTATAGCCCTTGTCCTTGGCATCCTGAATCAGTTCAAGCACCCGCTTATACTGCGGCTTGTTCTGAATGGGGCCAATGGCCGTGCCTTGTTCGGCGCCATCGCCAACCTTGACCGCTTTGGCATAAGCCGCAATCGCGCCCGACAATTCGTCGTAAATATCTTCATGAATGTAGATACGCTTGGCCGCGATGCAGACTTGGCCCGCATTGTAGAAGCTTGCCCAAAATAGCTTTTCAGCCACCTTGGATACATCTGCGTCTGGCAAAACAATCGCAGCGTCATTGCCGCCCAGTTCAAGCGTGATGCGCTTAAGGTCCTTCGACGCCGATTCCATCACGCGCTTGCCCGTGGCAGTCGAACCCGTGAAGGTGATCTTGTCGATATCAGGATGCGACGTCAGCAATGGGCCCAACGCGTCGCCACCGGTGATGATGTTCAAAACGCCGGGTGGGAATACGCCCGCCACCAATTCAGCGAGGCGCAAGGTCGCCAGCGGCGTGAAGGGCGAAGGCTTCAGCACCATGGTGCAGCCCGACAAAAGCGCCGGAACGATTTTCTGGATCGCCATCAACACGGGAAAA
The DNA here is from genome assembly GCA_027490455.1 of Sphingomonadales bacterium. Lineage (GTDB taxonomy): Bacteria > Pseudomonadota > Alphaproteobacteria > Sphingomonadales > Sphingomonadaceae > Sphingorhabdus_B. The sequence goes on along the minus strand of JAIXYC010000096.1, from coordinate 16,789 downwards.
TTCCATGGCACGATGCCACCAACCACGCCAACAGGAACGCGGCGCGTGCGGCTAAGACGCTTGTCGCTGTCTTCCGTGATTTTCTCTTCAAGGTTCAGCATCGGCAATGCGCGCGTCATGCCCACGCAACCGGCAATCTCGCTGCCCGCCTGCATATGCGGCTTGCCCTGTTCAGACGTCAGCAAGCGCATCAGCTCATCGCTGTTCGACTTTATGACATCGGCCATTTTGGCAAACAAAGCGCGGCGTTCTTCAACGCTGGTTTTCTTCCAAGTCTGGAACGCGGCACGTGCGGCGGCAACGGCCTTGTCGAGATCTGCCTGACCGCAATCGGGCACTTGGCCAATGACCTGCTCGGTCGCGGGGTTTACGACATCAATCCATTTGCCGTTATCAACCAGTTCGCCGTTGATCAGGTTTTTATATTGCGTGGTCATTAGAGTATCCTCTTTCGTTCAAGCTGCCACAAATCGCAGCGGTAAAGTTTTGGGGCCGCCAACAAACGTCGATTGCGATCGTTTTGGTTCGCCAGCCAGCTCAACCGAATCTACACGGTCAAGCAGTTCCTCGAATAATATCTTCATCTCTAGCCGCGCCAGATGCAAGCCCAGACATTGATGCGCGCCGGATCCAAAGGAAATATGCCGGTTGGGACTGCGCCCCGCATCAAACCGCTCCGGGTTAGGAAACACGGATTCGTCATAATTGCCGGAGATATAGCACAGCATCAACCAATCGCCCGCTTTCATCGGTACGCCGCCCACTTCCGTGTCGGCGCCTACGGTGCGCATGAAGTGCTGAACCGGTGTGGTCCAGCGTATTGCTTCTTCAATCAGACCTGGAAGTAAGGAACGATCTGCCTTCACTTTCGCAAACTGCGCCGGGTCCTGTGCCAAGGCCCACATCGCGCCAGCCGTCGACGCCGAGGTGGTGTCATGCCCCGCCGTCGCAACAATCGTGTAATAGCCCGCGCTTTCATAGTCGGGGATAGGCATGCCATCGATGGTTCCGGTGGCGATAATCGTTGCCAGATCGTTGCGCGGATTATCGCGGCGGTCTTTTGCCAACGCTTCAAAATAGGCGTTAAAATCGGCAACAGTCTGCGCCATCATTTTTTTTTTTTTTTTTTGCGAGATATTGGCCGCGCGCATCCGGTTCAAATCCGGATCCTGCCCGCCGAACAGTTCCTGCGTCAGCTTCAGCATCAACGGCTCGTCGCTCTCTGGAACGCCAAGCAATTCCATCACGACATGCAAGGGATACATGGCCGCCACGTCGCGCGCAAAATCACACGTCCCGTCCATCGACAGCATCTTGTCGACGGCAGATTTCGCAATCGCCCGAATATTGCTTTCTATGGTCTTGAGGTTTGCCGGCATGAACCAATCCTGCGTCAGCCGTCTGTATTTGGGATGCTCAGGCGCGTCCATTTGTACCAGCGACTTCACCAGATGCGGGCTGCCGTTCATCAGATGCGCCACAAACATTTCCGCCATCAAAGGCGCAACGACGACGGTCGCAGGGTTATTCAGAAAGGTCGCATTGTCCTTGCTGATCTTCAATATGTCTGCATGCCGCGTGATGACCCAAAATGGGCGATAGCCCGGTATTTCAGCAACTGCGACGGGGGAATCCCGGCGAAGTGTGGCGAACGTATCCAGCAACGCACGCCAGTTCCCATATACAACCGGGTCGACGATATGCGCCGCAAGCTCCGGCGCAATCTTGGGAATGGCGGTCATGCTTTTGGCTTTGCCCAATATTCATCGCGCAGCAGGCGCTTGTATAATTTTCCGGTATCGTGGCGGGGAAGCTCCTCGCGAAAATCGATACGGCGCGGAATTTTGACACCCGACAGCTTTTCACGCGCATAAGCGGTGAGTTCGTCACGCAAGTCATCACCTGCATCAGCCATATCGAGCGGCTGCACCACGGCGATAACTTCTTCGCCCATTTCGTCGTGCGGGCCACCGATGACAGCCACGTCGCGTACGCGCGGGTGGATCACCAGATGGTTTTCAATCTCCTGCGGGTAGATGTTCACCCCGCCCGAAATGATCATGAAGCTTTTGCGGTCTGTGAGGTACAGATAGCCCTCTTCATTCAACCGGCCGACATCGCCAAGCGTTGTCCAACCATGCTTGTTGGTTGCGCTTTTGGTTTTTTCGGGATCATTATGATAGCTGAAAGATGCAGCGCTTTCGAAGAACACAGTGCCTTCTTCGCCCACGGGAACATCATCCCCATCTTCGTCGCATATATGCATGACGGCGTTCAAAGGCCGTCCAACCGAACCCTTGTGCGTCAGCCATTCCTCGCTGGAGATAAAGGTAATCCCTTGGCCTTCCGTCCCGGCATAATATTCGCGGATGACGGGGCCCCACCAATTAATCATCGCTTCCTTGATAGGAACGGGGCACGGCGCGGCTGCGTGCACCGCGCTATCAAGGCTCGACATATCATAAGCGTTGCGGACCTCTTCGGGCAGCTTCAACATGCGCGCAAAATGCGTTGGCACCCATTGGCTGGCGCTGATCTTGTATTTCTGAATAGCCGCCAGTGCCGCTTCGGGATCAAATTTCTCCATAACCACCACGGTGCCACCCAGCCGGTGGACCGCCGCGCACCACCGCAGCGGTGCCGCATGATATAGCGGCGCTGGTGACAAATAGATGCTGTCGCCCGAAAATTTGAACGCCATCGCGGCAAGGCCTGACAATGCATTTGGTCCCGCAATGTCCGGATCATCGGGCAAGGGGAACCGAACGCCCTTGGGCTGACCAGTCGTCCCTGAACTGTACAACATGTCGGTGCCCGCGCGTTCATCGGCGATGGGCGAAGTCGGCATGTCCGCAACTTCGGCTGCATAATCTTCCCAGCCGGCATGCGCGCCACCGAGAATGAACCGCTTTACAGGGCTTTGCAGCTGATCCAGCGTCGCACCCAAATAAGGTGACGCAAACAGGGCCTTTGAGCCGCTATCGTTCAAGATATAATCGATTTCCGATGCCGTCAGACGGCAACTGATCGCGACATAAATCAGCCCGGCGCGCTGTGCACCCCAAACAAGGTCAAAAAACTCCGCGCGGTTTTCCAAACAGAACGCAACGGTGTCGCCATGTTGAAGTCCCAAGCTGCGGAACAGATGCGCGCACTGGTTGGAACGTTCATCAAGCTGCTTGTACGTTATCGTCTCGCCCGATCCCGCCATGATAACAGCAGATTTATCGGGGAAAGCCTGAGCGTGAACGGCGGGGTGGCCCATATTATTCACCTTGCCAGTTAGGTTTGCGTTTTTCGGCAAAGGCGAGTGCGCCCTCACGCGAGTCCTTCGAGGCGAAGACGGGGCCGCAGATTTCATTCTGCTTCTTCCACATCTCCGTCGAATTCCAGTCCGGGCGCTCATTGATCACGCGCTTGGTCGCAATCAACGCGAGCGGACCGTTCGCTGCAACCTTGGCCGCAAGCTCAAGCGCTGCATCAATCGCGGCGCCGTCCGTTACACGGTTCACAAAGCCCACCTCATACGCCCGCTGTGCCGAGATAAAATCACCCGTCAGCGCGAGCTCCATCGCCATGCGCTTACCGATAATCGATGGCAAAGTGAGCAAGCCACCTGCTGCCGCAACAAGGCTGCGCTTGACCTCCGGTATACCGAACTGCGCCTTATCATTGGCCACCAACAGGTCGCACGCGATGGCGATTTCCATACCGCCCGCCAGTGCATAGCCCTCAACCGCGCCAATCAATGGCTTTGCAGGCGGAGATTCAATGAACCCGGCAAAACCCTTGCCCTTGATGCTGGGCATCTCGCCGCGCAGAAAGGCCTTCAGGTCCATGCCAGAGCAGAATGTGCCGCCAGCGCCGGTGATGATACCCGCGTTCAGGCTCTTGTCGCCGTCAAGCTGCTCCATGGCCGCAGCGACGCCTTGCGCGACCGCTTGGTTGACGGCGTTCTTCGCCTCAGGCCGGTTGATGGTGATGATCAGGACGCCGTCCTGCGCTTGGGTTAGGACTTCAGACATTGCATTCCTCTCACTTCAGCAACGGATATGGTGTTTCAACGTGCCTAACGCCCCTTGGGCAAACCAAGCACATGTTCGCCGATGATATTCTTTTGGATCTGGCTGGTGCCCCCGCCGATGGTGGCGGAAAAGCTGTTCAGGTACGAACGGTGCCAATAGCCGTCGTCGACCGCATTCTCGTCACCCACATAATAGCCCGCGCGCGTTCCTTGAAACTGGAGCGAGAATTCGGTGAGCTCGCGGACCAACTCGGTACGCGCCAGCTTGTTCATGAGCGCAAGGCCCATCGGACGGTCACTGGTCAGCGGCGCCATACGGCGGCGTTGGTTGTTGAGGTTCAGCGCCTGAATTTCGATCATATAATCGACCAGCCTGTCGCGCATGACGGGATCGTCGAGCACTGGCTTGCCGCCGCGCTTGGCCGAACGGGCCATATCGATGACGCCCATGACGTCCATTTCCTTGACGAAATAACCGCCGACCGGATTGACCTTCGCGCCGCGTTCATACTCAAGCGTCTTCATCGCGACCATCCAGCCCTGCCCTTCTTCGCCAACGAGGCCTGACGCAGGAATGCGGGCATCGGTGAAGAAGCATTGGGTAAAGCCATATTCGCCCGTCAATTTCTTCAGGCGGCGGGTTTCGACGCCGGGAATCTTCATCGGCGCAAGGAAGAACGAAAGCCCTGCATATTTGCTTGGCCCGTCATTCGATGTGCGCGCGAGCAGGATCATATAATCGGCGCGGTCGCCCAATGATGTCCAGATCTTCGAACCATTGATGACATATTCATCGCCATCGCGCACAGCCTTGGTCTGCGCGCTGCCAAGGTCGGAACCATGCTCTGGCTCCGAAAAGCCCTGACACCAGATTTCTTCCGCCGAAAGCATGGGCTTAATGAAACGGCGCTTGTCCTCTTCCCGGCCAATGTCGAGCAGCAATGGACCCGTCCAACCGTTCGCAATTGCGTTCAGCATAATCGGCGCGTCATGCGTTTTCATGACGCGTGTGGCGATCCGTTGATATTCGGGGTGCATGCCATAGCCGCCATATTCGGTGGGCCAGGACATGCCAAAATAGCCAGCCTCGTAAACCTTGCGTTGCCAGTCACGCAGGAAATCGAACTGCTGATCGGTGGAAACTTCCATGAAGGTTAGCGGCAACATAAAGCCCGGGTCGCGCACCGTGTTTTCGGCGAACCACGCATCGCACTGCTTTTCGAAATCCGCTAATTCTTGGGGACTTGGTTTGCTCATGGCTGATTCCTCTCTCACCCATTTAATTGCGCGATTAAAGGGTCGATTGCAACAGCGAAATCCTGCCTGTTCGTGGACGACTTAGCCCTTCTTAAACGGCGCCATTTCGCCCAGAAACTCTATCTGCCGCTCCATCGCCTGACTTTCGCGGGCAAGGAAATCGGCAACCGCGGAACGAAAGCCTGCATTGGCGATATAATGTGCCGAATATGTCGGCACCGCCTCATATCCGCGTGCCAGCTTATGCTCGCCCTGCGCGCCAGCTTCAACGCGGGGCAACCCATGCGCAATCGCGTAATCAATGGCCTGATAATAACATAATTCAAAATGCAGAAACGGCACGTCGCGGGTGCAGCCCCAATAGCGCCCATAAAGGCAATCCGGGCTGACAAAGTTTAGTGCACCCGCAATCGGCCGGTCGCCATCATAAGCGAGGAACAGAACAATGCTGTCCTTCATGCTTTCCCCGATGAGGTCAAAAAAGGCGCGCGTCAGATAGGGCTGCCCCCATTTGCGCGCTCCGGTATCTTGGTAAAATACCCAGAAAGCATCCCAGTCATCAGCCGTGATGTCCGCCCCACTGATGTGCGCAATGCGTACCGCCGATTGCGCAGCGGCCCGCTCCTTACGAATGGCCTTGCGCTTGCGTGACGACAGGGCCGAGAGGAAACCGTCAAAGTCGGCATAATCGCGGTTTTGCCAATGAAATTGCGTGCCAATGCGCGTCAGCCATCCCGCCGCACGAAACAACTCCAGCTCGCCCTCTTCAACAAAAGTTGCGTGCGCAGACGACAGGCCATTTTGGTCCACGACCGCTTCGGCGGCGGCCAATATCGCGGGCGCAAGCGCTGGATCGCGCAACAACAATCGCGGCCCGGGCACTGGCGAGAATGGCGCGGCAATCTGCAACTTGGGATAATATTGCCCGCCCGCCCGTTCAAACGCATCCGCCCAATGATGGTCGAACACATATTCGCCCTGGCTGTGGCTCTTAAGATAGGCAGGAAGCGCAGCGGCGGGAATGCCGTCCGCGTCGCGGATCATGATCGGCGCAGGCGACCAGCCTGTTCCGGGGCCAACGCTACCCGATTCCTCCAACGCCGCCAAAAACGCGTGGGCCACAAACGGATTGCCCCGCGGGTTCAGCGCATCCCACTGGTCCGCGGGAATATCGCTGACCTTGCTTAAAAGTTCGGCGGTGACTTCAGACATCGACATCGCAATGTGGCCCTGAGCAGCAGTTGTGCAGCAACTGCGTCTGTCGAAGGGTGGTCATCGTTTGCGGCTGCGGCATTTGGCTAACTCCGATATCTGATCCCAATCACCCTGAGCCAACGCTTCTTTTTTAGCCCTGCTCCAACCCTTGCTCTGCTTTTCCGCAGTCTTGGCATCGTCACGCGTCTGAAATGCATCATTCCAAATCAATTCAACGGGTCGACGCTTATACGTGTAGCCCGGGAATGCCCCCGACTGATGCTCTGCCAGTCGCTGCTCCATATTGTCGGTGTGTCCCACATAATATGAGCCGTCGGAACATTTCAACATGTAGCAATGAAACATCCAGTCGCGCGTCATGGCTTCGGCCCCATAATTACCGTAGCCCTGAGCAGCAGTCGTGCAACGACTGCGTCCGTCGAAGGGCGGCCCGAACCGGAGAAGCGCCCTTCGACTTTCACCAGCGCCCAAGCGCTGGTGGCTCAGGACTACGGTGATTTTCCCACATCAGTTCTTAGCTTCGAACCTTTACCACGCAGTCGATTTCGACCGTTGCATCGCGTGGCAATACCGGAACGGAGACGGCCGCACGTGCATGCTTGCCTGCATCGCCGAACACGGCTTCCATCAGGTCCGATGCGCCATTGGCGGCTTCGGGTTGGTCGGTAAAGTCAGGGGTCGATGCGACAAATACGCCAAGTTTGACGATGCGCTCAACGCGGTCGAGGTCGCCGCCAAGCGCGGCCTTCATTTGCGCAATAAGCATGATTCCGCACGCCTTGGCAGCGGCCTTGCCCTCTTCAAGAGTGCGCGTATCGCCGACTTTGCCGGTGACAACCTTGCCATCGACAAAGGGCAACTGCCCCGAAATGAACAGCATTCCGTTCGCTTCGACAGCGGGCACATAGGATGCGACCGGCGCGGCGGGTGCGGGGAGGGTAATGCCGAGTTCGGCCAATTTTGCTTCTATCATCATGCTACCTTTTCCAAACTGGGCGCTGGCGCATTTGCAACCAGCCGCTCCCTAATCCAAACTTCCGCGTCCGCCCAACGATCCAGCCGCGCATGCGCTGATTTCGACGGCTTCACGCGATCCCACAGCAATGGCTCACCGACAAAATGCAGCCGCCAGACGTCGGGATGCTGTTCACCAACCGACTCATGCTGATGCCCAAGATCGTCGACGAATATGGCAATACTGGGCTTATATTCGTCCAAAATCCGGCCAAGCGCCTCGCCCTTGCCGCCTTGGTTGCAATAGACAGGCGCGTCGATGCCCACGGCCTTCAACTGCTCGGTCCGGGGCCCGGCGCGGTGATCGAGCAAATTGGTGAGGATAACGACATCGGCATGTTCGCGCAGCCGGTTAAGGCTTTCGACCGCGCCATCAATCGCTTGCTGGCGGTGCATTTCGGTATCGAAAAACCCGTTGAGCAATTCCCAAACCATGCCGCGCTCAACCACCGTGCCATCATGCTTGTGGCGCAGTGCCTCGCCCCAATCGCCGTGGACGAGGTCAAAATGAATATGATGCGCGTCGTCCAGCCAATCGCGGAAGGGCACGATCATGTGCAACAGCACCTCATCGCAATCGGAAATCAGCAATGGCCTACTCATGCTTCTAACTCCTGCCGTGCCTGTACAAGTAATGCCGGTGACACCCCGATGACCGCAGCGCAAGCGATGAGGTCGGGCTCATAAGCCTCAAGAAAGGATAATATCGCCGCTTGCGTGCCGCGTTCGGTGATCGAGCTGCGCAGCCCTTCGGGTGTCAGGCCGGTCAGCGACAAAAGCCGCTCCGCCCGTGCTTCTTCCATCAACGCCCAAGCCAAAGCCTGAAACGCCATACCCGATGCGTCTAACTTGCCATTTGTTTCATGCATGGCTTTCGCTTAAGCATGTTTGAAGTCGCGGCACCAGCCCTCAGAGGACCAGTGCCGAAACCGGCGTGAGCCGGCGGAAAAAACGGGAAACGAGCGGTAATGTCGAAAAAGGTGATGATCGTTGAGGATAATGAGCTGAACCTCAAGCTATTCACGGACTTGCTGCGTGCGCACCAATTTGTTGTTGAGGGCGTACGCGACGGGCGGCAGGCGCTGGAACAAGCGCGGACATTTGCGCCGGACCTTATCATCATGGACATTCAACTGCCGCATGTCAGCGGCATCGACCTGATCGAAGCGATGCAAAAGGACGCGGCGCTGTCGGCCATCCCCGTGCTCGCCGTGACCGCTTATGCCGGCAAAGGCGACGAGGACCGGATCATGGCCGCAGGCGCAAAAGGCTATCTGTCAAAGCCCGTGTCGGTGATGACGTTCCTGGGGGCGGTACGGGGGATAATTGGTTAGCCTGAGCTTAGTTGCACAATAAACTTAGGGAGGTGATGACGATGTTCGTGTCTGCGATAGTCATGGCGTCGCTGTTGGTGGCAGCAGAAGACCGTGATTGTAGTTATGATCGGATGGCAATGATCGCGCTAAGCCAAAATGAATTCGATCAAGATATGTCGGGCGGGTGGCGAAAGCTCGCCGATGCGGGGTGCGAGCGTGAAGCCGCCGATCTGATCGCGGACTGGAGAACAACGCACAAAAGCAGATCAACCACTTTATATTGGCACGAAGGCCAAATGAGAGCGTCCATCGGCCAATATGATGCAGCGATTGCTCTGTTCGAAAAAGCCCGCAAATCTGAAAGCGAAGATGCGGGTTGGGGTTGGAACCACTATGTGGACGGTACGATCGCATTTTTAAGAGGCGATAAGGCCGCTCTCCTTGCTACACGCACCCGGTTATCCCTCATGCCCGAACCAGAAGGTGCAAAAAACGCGATAGACATACACGGCAACCCGGTCGAAACCGTTTGGCCTTTGAACTTAGATGTTCTGGATCGCTTAATCAGTTGCTGGGGGAAGAGCTATAATGAAGCATATGGTTGCTTGGGCGCGTCGAAAGCGGACTGAGCCGATCGAATCAAAAAGGGCGCCCGAAGCGCCCTGATCGATACCCTATTCAAGCAGCGCGTTGGCTTACTTGATTTTGGCTTCCTTGAACTCGACATGCTTGCGCACGACGGGGTCATATTTACGAAACGTCATCTTTTCGGTGATGTTGCGTGGATTTTTCTTGGTCACGTAGAAGAAACCTGTGTCAGCGGTGCTGAGCAGCTTGATCTTGATCGTGGCTGGCTTCGCCATGGCCCATTCCTTTTGTTCAAATAATGTCGCAAAAAACTGCGCAGGGTTTGGCCGCGCTGTTCACAGACGCGGGCCTTTGCTGGTTTGGCGGGTGAAAGTCAAGCCCGTAACCCCAAATCAGACGTCAAAGCGGGCCAATGCCCCCTGAATCGTCATACTGGACTGGTTTCAGCCTCTTCGTTTTGCCGTACCGTCGATATTTCGGATGCCGGAACGCGCGCAACATAGCCGACTTTGATTGCCGAAATCATCGCGATTCGCAGCCCACCCGCCGCACGCATCCCATTTTGAGAATGATGTGCTAGGGCGGAGAATATGGACACTGCTTTTACGACCTTCCTATCTGTTTTCCTCGCCGAAATGGGCGACCGGACCCAGATCCTCGCTGCCGTGCTCGCGCTGCGCTATCGCAACAATAACGCGATTCTTACAGGGCTCGCCTGTGCCACTTTGCTCAATTGCGGCATTTCGGCAGCGGGCGGGTCGGTGATCGATAGTTGGATAAGCGCGCGGTCCGTTCAGATGTTCGCTAGCCTTGCCTATATCTTTGCCGGTGCTGGCATGTTGCTATGGCGGCGCAATGTCGACCCGTTATCGGGATGGAAAAGCCCGGCTTTTCTGACCGCGTTCTTCGGCCTGTTTATCCTGGAATTTGGCGACAAGAGCCAGTTTATTATCGCCGCGCAAAGCGCCCGCACGCCTGATTGGGGCATGGCTGCGGTCGGCGGGTTCATCGGTATCATGGCCGCATCGGTGCCCGCGGTCATCCTGCGCGCGCGCCTTGGCCAGATTGTGCCGTTGAAACCGATACGCTGGGTCTCTGGCGCATTGTTGCTGGGGTGGGGCTTTGTATTGGCCACGCAGGCCAATGGCATCAGCTAATTGCCGCGACCATCGGCAAGGCATGATAGGCACAAAAAAGGCGGGCGAAGCGTTGTGCTTCACCCGCCTTTTTGAATGCCTAAAGTGCGCTTATTCGGAAAGCGGGCCCAAATTTGTGGCCGAATATTTGCCGCGACGATCGATTTCGATGTCAAACGCCAAACGGTCACCCTGAGTCACTTGACCCATGCCCGAACGTTCAAGCGCAGAAATGTGCACAAACACATCTTCGCCGCCATCATCACGCTGCACAAAACCAAAACCCTTCATGTCGTTGAAGAATTTGACGGTTCCATTGGCACGTTCGCCAGTCGATTCGCGCTGCGGACCACGAGGTGCCGAATCACGGTCACCACCGCGGAAGCCACCACGGTCATCGCCACGCGGGCCGCGGTCACGATCAAATGCTGGACGGTCCGGACGCGGTGCGCGCTCGGTCACTTCCATTGGCTCCCCATCGATGACGAGATCCGTTGCCGAAACCTTGCCGCCACGCTCAACGAGCGAGAATTCGAGCGGCTGGCCTTCAGCAAGACCCGTCAGGCCAGCTTGCTCAACCGCGCTGATGTGTACGAACACATCATCGGGACGACCATCGACCTGAATGAAGCCAAAGCCCTTTTGACCATTGAAAAACTTAACAATTCCTTTGCCGGAACCGATGACTTGCGCTGGCATTGGTGGGCCGCCTGGGCCACGCCGAGGTGCACCGAAGCCACCTCCGCCACCGCCGCCGCTATTTCCGCCGCCGTAACCGCCACCTGAGCGGCCGCCGCCAAAATCACTTTGATAGGGGGACGGTGCGCGATAACCGTCATAGCTTTCATCACCGAAACCATCTCTTTTGTCCCGGCCTTTGCCAGCACGCTTGCGATCAAAACCCATAACTTCTTACTTGCCTTCTCATCGCCCAGAACCACTATGTTATGCAGTCGAGGGCGACTGTACTGCACGTCACAAGCGCAATCGTTGGTGATTCCGCAAGCATTTTGTATATCGCATTAAAAGGTTGCGCGATAGCTAATATTGCGGGCGAAAATCGCAGGGCGCCAACTGCAGTTTCATTTGCCTTGCACAGTCCGGTGGGGCAAGGGGCTAGCATGACCGTATATTTACACGAAGAAGACCTTCCCGCAGGCGTGCTGGCCGATGGCCCCGTCGCCGTAGACACCGAAACCATGGGGCTCATCACCTCGCGTGACAGGCTGTGCTTGCTGCAGATTTCCGACGGACGCGGCGATGAACATCTTGTGCGTTTTGGCCGCGACAGTGACTTTTCTGCACCAAATTTGCGTGCGGTACTCGCCGATCCCGCCCGTTTGAAGCTGTTCCATTATGCCCGATTCGATTTGGCGGCGATTTCGCATTATTTGAACGTCATCGCGACGCCGTTATTCTGCACCAAAATCGCCTCGCGCCTTGTTCGGACCTATACCGACCGCCACGGGCTGAAGGAACTGGTAAAGGAAATGCTGTCGACAGACATTTCCAAGCAGCAACAGTCCAGCGACTGGGGCGGCCCCATATTGTCCGAAGCGCAAAAAGATTATGCCGCAAGCGATGTGCGCTATTTGCACCGCCTGCATGCCGAATTTGTCGTGCGTTTGGAACGCGAAGGCCGCGCGGAGCTGGCGCAGGCGTGCTTTGACTTTCTGCCGCACCGTGCGAACCTTGATCTGTCTGGCTGGCCAGAGACCGATATATTCGGGCACAGTTAAGGTTTAATCGGGGTAGAGACATAACATGTCCGCACAGGCCGATCTTGAACGCAATTATCGTCAACGCTGGGCATTGCCCGGCGGACGGCATGACCGCCTTATCCGCGCAATGCGCGTTGTCTTGCCGAGCATCATCGGTTTGCTTGTCGCTATATTGGCGTTCAGCCCATTTACCGGGCAGCAGGAGCTCAGCTTTGTCCTGGACAAGGATGAAGTTAATCTGTCGCGTGAGCGGTTGCGCGTTGTTGAGGCACTGTATCGCGGCGAAGACAGCAAAGGCCGGCCCTTTTCGCTGCGCGCGGGTAGCGCCGTTCAGAAGACATCGGCACAACCTGTTCTCGACATGACATCGCTATCCGGCCGGATATCGTTGCAGGACGGCCCAGCCTCCATCATCGCACAGCGCGGCAGCTATGACCTTGGCAAGGAAACCATGCGCGTCACGGGCCCATTGGCCGTTGAATCGCCGGGCTATGACATGGTCGCCAGCAATGTGGAGCTGTCTTTGAAAGACCGGACGATGCAGAGCTTTGGCCCCGTGAGCGGACGAACAAAGGTCGGGACCTTCCATGCCGGACGATTGCGCGCTGACCTCGATACGCGCATCGTTAGGCTAGATGGCGGCGTTCGTTTGCGTATCGAGCAGAATGCGATTAAGTGAGGCCAACATGAGCAAAGCTTCTATCTCCTTTGGACTGGCCGCCGCATTTGCGGGCATTATGATGCTGTCTTCGGCGTCGGCGCAAAGCATTCGCAACCATGATAGCAACGCACCTGTAGATTTCGCTGCCGGTTCGATGGAGCTGCAGGATCGCGCAGACCGCGTCGTTCTTGCCGGCGGCGTAACTGCAACGCAGGCGGGGCTTACGCTCAAAGCAAATCGCGTGACAGCTGCTTATTCCGACAATGGCGGCGTGGATATCAATCGCCTCGATGCTACAGGCGGCGTGACCATCACCAAAGATGATCTGCGCGCGACCAGCAGCTCGGCCATATATGATCTGGACTCCAGCCTGATCACGCTGATTGGCAATGTCGATCTGGTACAAGGCAGCAACCGGCTAAACGGTGGCAGGCTTGTCATCGATCTCAATTCAGGCCGCTCAACCCTCAATGGCGGTGGCCCTGCCGGTATAACCAACTCGGGTGGCCGCGTTAAGGGTAGCTTTAGCGTTCCACAACGCAAAAATTAGGGGGCAACCCCGAACAGCACCTAAAACGGGGCAGCATAAATCATGCCAATTGCAAAATGGGTCAGCATTCATTAGCTGTCTGTTGGATATCAACGGCAAAATCGCGGGCGAAATTTGGATATGGATAGCATGACTGCAACTTCTCCCGCTGCGGATGCGACGACGCAAGACGGCGCGCAATCCGGACTGGGTGTCGTTTCCATCGCCAAAAGCTATGACAAGCGCGCGGTATTGACCGATGTGTCGCTCTCTGTTGCGAAGGGCGAAGTGGTTGGTCTGCTTGGCCCAAATGGCGCGGGTAAAACCACCTGCTTTTATTCAATCATGGGACTGGTAAAGCCCGACAGTGGACGCATCACACTGGATGGCGCGGACATCACCAACCTGCCCATGTACCGCCGCGCGATTTTGGGCTTGGGCTATTTGCCGCAAGAAACATCGATTTTCCGTGGCATGACCGTGGAACAAAATATCAGCGCCGTTCTGGAAATGGCAGAACCCGATGCAGACGCGCGCCACGAGCGGTTGGAAAAATTACTCGGCGAATTTGGCCTCACCCGTTTGCGCAGTGCACCGGCAATGGCGCTTTCGGGTGGCGAGCGGCGGCGCTGCGAAATTGCCCGCGCGCTTGCAGCCAATCCGTCGATCATGTTGCTCGATGAACCTTTCGCCGGCATCGATCCGATATCCATTTCCGATATTCGCGACCTTGTGAAAGAACTCAAAACCCGTGGCATCGGCGTGCTGATTACCGATCATAATGTGCGCGAAACGCTCGATATCGTTGACCGCGCCTGCATCATTTATGGTGGGCAGGTGCTGTTCGCTGGGTCGCCCGAGGCGTTGGTCGCGGATCCCAATGTGCGACGCCTGTATCTCGGCGAGAGTTTTGCAATGTGATTTGCGGCGATGACGGAACCATAACGTCATGGCATTAGCACCCCGTCTCGATCTTCGTCAAAGCCAGTCGCTGGTGATGACACCGCAACTGCAGCAGGCGATTAAGCTGCTCGCATTGTCGTCGCTCGAAATTGAAGCGTTCATCGCGGAAGAGGTGGAGCGTAATCCCGTTTTGGAAACAGGCAGCAGCGACGCTGCCCCTGATGTGCCGACTGAGGATTTCGCGCCCGCTTTGAACGACAGTGGCGAGCGGGCGAGTGACGACCTGCTGAATGGCGATGGCCAAGGCACATCGGACGCGCTGGATGTCGATTTCAGCGCAGAAACGTTCCACCATGATACCGCATCGGACAGTGTCGGCGGCGCCGATGGCATGCTTGGGCTTTCGGTCAGCGCCGGGCCCAGTGGCTTTGACGCCGACGGCCCTGATTTCGACAGCTTTGCCGCGCGCGACATCAGCCTGCGGGAACATTTGATGGCGCAGGCAGGGTCCAGCCTTTCCGGACGGCAGCTATTTCTGGTCCAGCAGATTATCGAGCATATCGAACCCACGGGCTATGTTGGCGAAGACCTGATGGCGACGGCCCACCGGCTTGGTGTTTCCATGACGGACATGGAGGCGGCGCTCACAGAGTTGCAGCGGTTCGACCCAACCGGTGTTGGCGCGCGAAACCTGTCCGAATGCCTTGCCATTCAAGCGCGCGAGGCGGATCGTTATGACCCTTGCATGGCCAAGCTTATCGACAATCTCGACTTGGTGGCAAAGGGTGCGTTTGACCAGCTTAAGCGCATGTGCCGAGTCGACGACGAAGACTTGCGCGATATGTTGGTCGAACTGCGCGGCTATGACCCAAAACCCGGCTGCCGGTTCGAAAGCGAAGATATGCTTGCGGTCACGCCCGACATATTCATCACGCCGCGCGGCGCAGGCTGGGCCATCGAATTGAACAGTGCCAACCTGCCCCGTATCCTCATCAACCGCAGCTATGTTGCTGAGCTGGGGCAAGACAAAGCCACAAAGGCCTGGCTCAGCGACTGCATGGCGGATGCGAATTGGCTCATCAAAGCCATGGATCAAAGACAGCGCACCATCGTCAAGGTCGCCACTGAGATTGTGAAGCAGCAGGACGGCTTTTTTCGCAACGGCGTCGCCCATTTGCGGCCACTCACGCTGCGGCAAGTGGCCGATGCCATCGACATGCATGAATCCACCGTCAGCCGCGTCACGAGCAACAAATATCTGCATTGCGGCCGCGGCCTGTTTGACCTCAAATATTTCTTTTCATCGGGCGTTCAATCCGCCGACGGTGAGGGCGCATCGGCTGAGGCCGTCAAAAGCCACATCAAATCTTTGATTGATGCTGAGGGCGAAAAGATTCTGTCCGATGACACGCTGGTCGATTTGTTGACGGCAAAAGGCTTCGACATTGCCCGCCGCACCGTTGCGAAATATCGCGAAGCTATGGGTATCGGATCGTCCGTGCAAAGACGGCGGCAAAAGAAAATGGGCCGCTAATCAAGCCGCTAGATGTGAACGCGCCACTGTTTCGCGGTCGATAAGAATGTTCTCGGCCAATATATGGTCGGCAACCTTATCGACGTCGATTGCGGCGACAGGGTCAGACATCGGCACCAGCGTAGCAACAAGGCCAAGGCGTTTGCCCGCAATCGTCAACGCCTGCCGCAATCCAATCGTGCGGGTGAGCGCGCGCAAAGCCAGCCGCACCCCGAAGTGCATGAACAAGCGCCATGCTTTCTTGCGATCCTGTTCAGCCTCTGCCCATAAATCGAGCGCGAATCCGGACTTGGGGCTCATCAACGCAAAGAGATTTGCGCCCGACCATGCCCCGTCCGAAAAACGCAGCCATGTGCGTTTGGCGTCTGGAAACTGCGCCAACATTGTCTTTCGTTCCACCATCGCAATGGCCACATCGCCATCGGCTTTGCCCAGAAATTCGGCGATCATATCAACGGTTAACAAGGGGTGGTCCGCGGTGGTCACCAATATCGGCGAGGAAAATCCTAACGCATCCACCTGCCGCTTGATGCTGAGCGATATGCTGCTTTGGCTTTCGACCAGCGTTGCGCCGCCTGCGGCATCCACCGCTGAACGCAGGGCGTCGGGTTCCTGACATAGGACAATGATTTCGCCGATAAGCGGCGACGCACGCAGCGTGCGCACGACATGGCTAACCATCGGTTCGCCGCGCACGGGCACCAGAGCTTTCAGCTTAAGCCCAAAATGCTGTGCAAACATATCCGGTCCGGGCCTTTGCCCGCCAAGGACGATGCAGGTCCATTGCGCTTGCAAACAGCTTCTCCTAAACGCATCCAAATCGGGGGTGCGCCAACGCATTTGGCATACCTTGGGCTGGGGCTTGGCGACCAAATATGAATATTGCAATAT
>JAIXYC010000162.1 GCA_027490455.1 Sphingomonadales bacterium | reverse complement strand
GGCAACGTGTTTGACGACCCTGAATATGCCGGTGCGCCTATCTTGATCGCTGGCGACAATTTTGGTTGCGGATCAAGCCGCGAACATGCGGCATGGGCCATGGCCGATTTGGGCATATCCGCGGTTATTGCGCCCAGCTTTTCCGACATATTTTCGGGCAATGCGTTCAAGAATGGTTTGCTCGCTATTGTTCTGCCGCAGGCGGCAATTGACCGGTTGATGGAGGTCGCGCGGACCGATGACATCCACATCGATCTGGAGACGCAAACTGTCACCACCCCGTTTCAGGACCGGTTCGAATTTGACATCGACCCATTCCGTAAACATTGCCTGATCAACGGTGTAGACGAAATCGGCCTAACGCTGAAAAGCAGCGACGCGATTTCGGTGTACGAAGCCAAATTATCTGCGGACCGGCCCTGGCTGGCGCCAAACCCCGTTTAGGAGAGAGACATGCGCGCATTATTATCAACCGCAAGCGGCGGCCCAGAAACACTTGTCATGGGCGAATTGCCTGAACCCACAGCCGGTCCCGGTCAGGTTGTGGTCGCTGTAAAGGCCTGTTCAATCAATTTTCCCGACACGCTGATGATTGTCGACCTTTATCAATTTAAGCCTGAGCGTCCCTTTGCGCCGGGCGGCGAAATTGCGGGCACAGTCGAAGCCATTGGCGAAGGCGTTACCGGCTTTGCCATTGGCGACCGCGTCATTGGCCTTTGCGGCAATGGCGGTCTAACCGAAAAAGTCGCAGTCGCAGCGTTCAATTGCTTTAAAATGCCCGACGCCATGTCCTTTGACGATGGCGCAGCTTTGCTGATGACCTATGGCACATCAATCCACGCGCTGAAGGATCGCGGCCATATGAAATCCGGCGACAATGTCCTTGTGCTTGGTGGCGCAGGCGGCATCGGGATTTCGGCGATTGAACTGGCCAAGGCATTTGGCGGCCGTGTGGTCGCCGGTGTATCCAGCGAAGCAAAAGCAGACATCGCGCGCGAAGCTGGCGCTGACGAAGTGGTCGTGTATCCGCACCAGCCGTTCGACAAGGACCAGTCCAAGGCTGTCGCCGAGCTGTTCAAAGCAGCCGCGGGCCGGGACGGCTATAATATCATTTATGACACCGTGGGTGGCGACTATAGCGAACCTGCCGTCCGGTCGATTGCGTGGGAAGGCAAGTTTCTCGTTGTTGGCTTTCCAGCTGGAATCGCAAAATTGCCATTAAACCTCACACTGCTGAAAAGCTGCGACGTGTGCGGCGTTTTTTGGGGCGCCTTTGCCGCACGTACGCCGCAGAAAAATCACGCCAACATTGCAGAGCTGTTTGACCTATATGCAGCGGGCAAGATCAAGCCGCGCATTTCGGAAACATTCGCACTTGCGGACGCCGGAACAGCAATCGCACGACTGGGTGATCGGGCAGCGGTTGGAAAGCTGGTCGTACACATTTAACAAGACCGGCCTTGTTGCGCGACGATGCAGGCATTATCTTTGAACAACAGCAAAATGGAACGGCATGATGACGACTTTCGACAATCGCGAAAAAGCCTTTGAAAACAAGTTCGCACATGATGCGGACCTATTGTTCAAGATAACCGCCCGCCGCAACAAGCTGGTGGGTCAGTGGGCAGCCGAAAAAATGGGCCTGACCCCCGAAGAAACCACAGCCTATGCGACATCGGTCGTGCAGGCGGACTTTGAAGAAGCGGGCGACGAAGACGTCATCCGTAAACTGCTTGGCGATTTGACATCGGCCGGTATCGACGTGGATGACGCGATGATCCGCGCTGCGCTCGAAGACAATATGGTGGAAGCCCGCCGTCAATTTATCGAGCCTGCATAATGGCAATGCACGCCCACGAAATTGAGGAAATGATTCAAGCCGCGCTTCCCGATGCTTTTGTCGAAATCACTGACCTTGCGGGCGACGGCAACCATTATGCCGCACGCGTCGTCAGCGAAAGCTTTCGCGGCATGCCGCGCGTAAAACAGCACAAGGCGGTGTATGACGCTTTGGGCGGACGCATGGGCGGTGTCTTACATGCCCTTCAGCTGACAACAGCCACCCCCTGATTATTGGAGTATTGAAATGAGCGTTAACGAACGGATCGATGAGATCGTCAAAGGCAATGATGTCGTCCTTTTTATGAAAGGCTCGCCATTGTTTCCGCAGTGCGGATTTTCCAGCAAGGCGATCGCCATTCTGGACCATCTGAATGTCGCTTATGAAAGTGTCGATGTCTTGCAGGATATGGAAATCCGTGCGGGCATCAAAGATTATAGCGACTGGCCAACAATTCCGCAGCTGTACGTCAAGGGCGAGTTCCTGGGTGGTTCGGACATCATGATGGAAATGTACGAAGCGGGCGAACTGCAAGCAATTGTGGACGCAGAAGGCTTGGCCAAGGCTGGCTAAGCCGACCCGGTATCAAACGGGGGCGGGTTCAACCCCGCCTTCCGCGCGGCGGATATGCGGCAGCAACAGGTGCAGCCAGCCTAATGCAAGCAGATAAGACACAGCGGCAAAGATAAATAAAGGGGTGTAGCCAAGCCCCGCCGCCAAAACGGCGCCAGTCACCAATTGGATCAAGGCACCGCCCATATTCCCCATGAATGCCCCAAAGGCCGTTACGCGGCCAACCTTTGCGCGTGGCACAACATCGGTAATGATGGAAAATATCGACAGGGAAAAACCCTGATGTCCGGCCATGACGACGCCCATCATGATCGCCACTGGCCAAAATGAATCCAGCGTAAGTACGAACGGCAGCGGCACGACGATGGCTGCGGATCCCAGCATGATCGTCTTGCGTACGCGGTTGACGCTCCAACCCGCTTCCAAAAGTCGGGTCGACAGCCAGCCTGCGAACAATGCACCCGCGCCCGAACCAAAAAAAGCGATGGCCAAAGGTATTGCGAGTTCGCTGGTCGTAAGGCCGAATTCCTTGCGATAAAAATCGGGTAGCCAGAAATTTATGAGCCACCATGTTGCGTCGGACAGCGCCTTCGCGATGACAATCGCCCACGTACGCCGTTCAAGCAATATCGGTCCATATGGCGCGCCGCCATCGGAAAAGTCGCGATTGGCATCTTCCGCCTGATCATCAAATTTTACGCCTCGTGCGAACCACAGCCATAACGCAAGCGTGACAAATCCACCGATGCCCCCAAAGATAAGCGCGCCGCGCCATCCCCAGATGCCCGCGATCACCGGAATGAAAAAGGGCATGGCAATTGTACCAAGGCCCGCAATTGCCGTGCCTACCCCAAAAGCAAACGACCGTTTGTCTGCCGGGAACAGGGTCGCAACAGTCTTGATGGTCAGCGGTGTCTGCACGGCTTCGGTCGCACCAAGCCCGATGCGCGCGGCGACAACATGCCATCCGGCAATCGCCCACCCATGTGCCATGGCTGCAAGGCTCCAGGTCGTTACACCCGCTACCATCGATCGCAACACGCCCAATTTGTCCACCAGCCAGCCGGTAAACAAGAATGACAGCGCCGCCGCAACCTGCGTCACAAAAGCCAGATTGGCAAAATCAGTATCGTTCCAGCCGAGATCGGCGGATATGTCAGGCTTAAGGATCGCAATGACCGGCCGATCCATCGCATTGAAGATACCCGCGACACATAACAGTCCGAAAAGGATCCAACGCAATGTTGGTGTGATAGGCTTCACTTCGCTTCACCCCTGCGCATGACTGTGTCCACTTGGCGTATAGTCCATCCTGCTTTATGCTGGAACTTCTGATGCATCTGCCTATAGAAGGCCATATGACACCGCAAGACATAAACGCGAATTATATCGCTGACCTGTATGGCGAGACATATCTTGCTGAGGACAATCCGGCACCGCGCAAACGATTGATGATCGGCGCATTGTTCCCGGGGCTTGCTGTCGTTGGCATCGCGTCGGTCGCGGCGACTTGGTTTTCCGAACATTATGCCATGCCCGTCATATTGGCGGGGCTTCTGCTCGGTTTGGCGCTCAATTTTATGTCGGCTGAGCAAAAGGTTCACCCGGGCCTTGATTTCTGCGGCACCTCTTGCTTGCGGTGGGGCATCGTTCTGTTGGGAACGCAGGTGACCGTCATGCAGATCGGTGGATTGGGTGCACTCGCGTTTCTGGGGCTGGTGTGCATCATGGCGCTGGTGATGGGTGCAGGCCTGCTTGGTGCGCGACTGGGTGGACAAAGCAATTATGCAGGTTGGCTTGCGGGCGGCGCAACGGCGATTTGCGGCGCGTCAGCAGCCTTGGCTATTTACGCCGTTATTGGCCGCGAGCGGCTGAACCAGAACCAATTCACGCTGACATTGGTGGGCGTTTCACTCGCCAGTGCTATCGCCATGTCCTTTTATCCCCTCATCGCGGCACAACTTGCCTTTACCGATCGTCAGGCGGGTTTCCTGATGGGCGCGGCGATTCATGACGTCGCGCAGTCGCTGGGCGGTGGTTATAGTTTTTCCCAATCCGCTGGTGAAACGGCTACCATAGTAAAGCTCTCGCGCGTCGCCTTGTTGGCCCCTGCAGTGGCGCTCATTGGCCTTGCCATCGGTGCGGGCAATGGCCAACAGAAAAGCCTTGCCGCGAAGTTGAAACTGCCGTGGTTCATCATCGCGTTCTTCGCGGTGGTTGCCGTCAACTCGCTTGTCGACGCGCCGAAATGGGTGGGCGAATATGGCCTGCTGGCATCGAAGGCGATGCTCTTGTTCGCCGTTACCGCAACAGCTATGCGGTCACGGCTTGATCTGTTACTCGGGCAAGGTTGGAAGGCGATGCTACCCGTCATGCTCGCCACTTTGACCGCTTTCATCGCCGCGGCCACCTTTGCTTGGGGATTTTTATGAGCCAGCCAATTTTTGACCTCGCCGTAATCGGCGGCGGCATAAACGGTGCGGGCATTGCGCGCGACGCAGCCGGGCGGGGCGCAAAGGTTGTCTTGCTTGAACGCGGCGATCTTGCGCGCGGCACATCCTCTGCATCAACAAAACTTATTCACGGCGGGCTGCGCTATCTGGAGCATTATGAATTCGCGCTGGTGCGGGAATCCCTGATTGAGCGCGAGCGGTTATGGGCCATCGCGCCGCACATCATTTGGCCGCTGCGCTTCATCCTGCCGCATCAAAAGGGCATTCGGCCCGCATGGCTCGTCCGCTTGGGCCTGTTTTTATATGACCATATTGGCGGCCGCAAACTGCTGCCCGCGACCCGCACCGTAAAGCTTGCGTCTGAACCCGCGGGTAAGCCGCTGAAACCGGGATTCACCACTGCGTTTGAATATTCCGATTGCTGGGTGGATGATGCGCGATTGGTCATCTTCAACGCCATGGACGCCGCACAACATGGCGCGGAAATCCGCACGCACTCCGAAGTGACGCATATCGAACGACGCGATGGCATCTGGCATATCGAAATTGCAGGGCAGCCGCCTATCAAAGCGCGCGCCGTTGCCAACGCGGCGGGGCCAGCGGTACTTGAGCTGCTGGCGCGCACCACCGGGCGCCAACGCAACGCAGCCGAAACCATCCGGCTTGTGCGCGGGTCGCATATCGTTGTGCGCAAAATGTTCGATACGCCGCAGGCGTATTTCTGCCAAAACCCCGATGGCCGGATCTTCTTCGCCATTCCCTATGAGGATGATTTCACCCTGATCGGCACGACCGATGCCGATCACAAAGGTTCGCTCGACGACGTTTTCGCGACGCCCGAAGAAATCGATTATATCTGCGAATCCGCTGGCGCATATTTTAAACAAACCATCACTGCCGCCGACGTCATTTACGCTTACGCCGGTGTTCGTCCGCTGGTCGATGACGGGTCGGGCAAGCCCGAAACCGCATCGCGCGGTTACCATTTCGAAGTTGACGTTGATGCCGATGGGCAAGCGCCGATCCTGTCTGTCTTCGGCGGCAAAATTACAACATACCGCCACTTGGCAGAGAGCGCCGTCAAAAAGCTCGCCGGATATATGCCCGTTCTCGATGGGCGAAGCTGGACGCTCCAACAGCCGCTTCCGGGCGGCGATTTTCCGACCGATGGTGCCGATGACTTGGCGGATCAACTGCAACGCGCATACCCGTTTCTGCCTGCGTCCCTCACCCACCGCTGGGTACGCAGCTATGGCACGCTGACGCGAGCGATTCTGGCCGATGCCAACACCATCGCAGATCTCGGCACGCATTTTGGCCATGGGCTGTATGCGCGCGAAGTCGACTATTTGATCGGCCAAGAATGGGCGCGCTCCGCCAGCGACATATTGTGGCGGCGCAGCAAGCTGGGCCTGCGTTTTTCTGCTGAAGAAACACAGAAATTGGAAAGCTACGTCGCGGGCAAATTACGAAAATAAGGCCGCATAAGTGATGCGCTTGTGGCTGAGCAAGGAAAGCTGCTGCAACATCGACTCCTTTCTGGGTTGATTTCCGCCGATAAAGGGACCATCTGCCCCCAATCGGAGTAAATTTATCTGATTAGGGTCAATGTTATGCGTTTGTCGAATATGGCAGATTATGCAGTGGTGGTTATGAGCGCGGCGTCGCGCCATTGCGGCTCTGCGCGCGTATCTGCGACGGACCTTGCGACCGAAACCGGCCTTGCGCTGCCCACGACTCAAAAGCTGGTGAGCATGTTGACCAAGGCGGGCCTATTGCGTTCGGCACGTGGAACGGGTGGTGGCATCACGCTTGCCCGACCTGCTGCGGCCATCAACCTGGCGGATATTATCGAGGCTGTCGAAGGCCCAATTGCAATGACCGCCTGCTGCGATACGCATAAACACGCCTTGGGCCAGCATTGTGCGAAAGAAGGCAGCTGCCACGTCCAATCGCATTGGCCCGTCGTCAACAACGCTGTGCGCGGTGCGCTTGCGCAAATCAATTTGGCAGGACTGACGCGATGACCGACGATATTGAGATCAAAGACAAGGCTGCGTGGGACGCCGCCGAAAAGGTTGCCGATTATGAGCATGGCTGGTCGTCGGACATCGAAACTGATTTCGCGCCAAAGGGCCTGAACGAAGATACCGTCCGCTTCATTTCGGCAAAGAAGAATGAGCCCGAATGGATGCTCGAATGGCGGCTTAAGGCGTTTGCCATGTGGAAAACGATGGAAGCGCCGGATTGGGCCAAGCTCAATGTCCCGCCCATCGATTATCAGGACGCCTATTATTATGCCGCGCCCAAGGCGAAGCCAAAGCTGAATTCATTGGATGAGGTCGACCCCGAAATCCTGCGCGTTTACGAAAAGCTGGGCATTCCGATTGCCGAGCAGAAGTTGCTTGCCGGAGTCGATGGCGGTGAAGACGGTGGCTTGCCCCAACGCCGCGTCGCGGTTGATGCCGTGTTTGACAGTGTTTCGGTTGCCACGACCTTCCGCGCGGAATTGGAGCGGGCTGGCGTTATCTTCCGCAGCATTTCGGAGGCGATTAAGGAATATCCTGACCTCGTCCGCAAATATCTCGGCAAGATTGTGCCGATGCACGACAATTATTTCGCCACGCTCAACTGCGCCGTCTTTTCCGATGGCACGTTCGTCTACATCCCCGAAGGCGTGCGCTGCCCGATGGAGCTTTCCACTTATTTCCGGATCAACGCGGAAAATACAGGGCAGTTCGAACGGACATTAATCGTCGCTGATAAGGGCAGCTATGTCAGCTATCTCGAAGGCTGCACTGCGCCGATGCGCGACGAGAATCAGCTGCACGCAGCCGTGGTTGAACTGGTCGCGCTCGACGATGCCGAAATTAAATATTCGACCGTGCAAAACTGGTATCCCGGCGACGCGGAAGGCAAAGGCGGCATCTATAATTTCGTCACCAAGCGCGCTTTGTGCCAAGGCCGGAACAGCAAGGTGAGCTGGACTCAGGTGGAAACCGGCAGCGCGGTGACGTGGAAATATCCAAGCTGCGTTTTGAACGGCGAAAACAGCGTCGGCGAATTTTACTCGGTCGCGGTGACCAACAATCATCAGCAGGCCGATACCGGCACCAAGATGATCCACAATGGCAAGGGTAGCCGCTCGACCATTGTCAGCAAGGGCATCAGCGCCGGACACAGCAACAACACCTATCGGGGGCTGGTGCGCGTTGCGCCAAATGCCGAGGGCGTGCGCAACTTCACCCAATGCGATTCGTTGCTGCTCGGGTCTTTAAGCGGCGCGCATACAGTCCCCTATATCGAGGTCCGCAACCCAAGCGCGCAGATCGAGCATGAGGCGACGACGAGCAAGATTTCGGACGACCAGATGTTCTACGCCATGGCCCGCGGCCTGAACGCCGAGGAAGCGGTGGCACTGATAGTCAACGGCTTTGCCAAAGAAGTGCTGCAGCAACTGCCAATGGAATTCGCGGTTGAGGCGCAGAAGTTGTTGGGCATTAGCCTTGAGGGGAGCGTGGGGTGAGGCATTGTCGCCTCTCCAACGCAAAACGATTTAACGGAAAAACAGACGCCATATGCTCCAAATACATAACCTCCACGCCAATGTTGGCGACAAGCCTATCCTTAAAGGCCTCACGCTCTCGCTGAACGCGGGCGAGATCCATGCGATCATGGGTCCGAATGGCGCGGGAAAATCGACGCTGGGCTATGTGCTTTCGGGACGCCCCGGTTATGAGGTGACGGAGGGTTCGGTGACCTTCAACGGGCAGGATTTGCTCGCCCTCGAACCACATGAGCGCGCCGCCGCCGGTCTGTTCTTGGGCTTTCAATATCCCGTCGAAATTCCCGGCGTATCGAACGTCCAGTTTCTGCGCGAGGCGCTCAATGCGCAGCGCAAATATCGCGGTGAGGCTCCGCTGACGGGTGGTGAATTCCTGAAGGTCGCACGTGAACAGGCAGGCGCGCTGGGCATGGACATGGACATGCTCAAGCGTCCGGTGAATGTCGGCTTTTCCGGCGGCGAGAAGAAGCGCAACGAGATGGTGCAAATGGGCATCATCGACCCCGCGCTTGCGATCCTCGATGAAACCGACAGCGGCCTCGACATCGACGCGCTGCGCACAGTGGGTGATGGTATCAACCGCATCATGCGCAAGCCGGACAAGGCTGTGCTGCTGATCACCCATTATCAGCGGCTGCTCGATTATGTGAAACCCGACTTTGTCCATGTCCTCGACGGTGGCCGCATCACGCGGACCGGCGGCGCGGAGCTCGCGCTGGAGCTGGAGCGTGACGGATATAAGGAATTGGCGGCTTGAGCATGTCCGCGCCCACCCGTCACAATGAAGCATGGCGCTACAGCGACATTGCCGCCGTCGAAGTGGCTTGGCCATTGCCTGCGCCCGAAAGCATCATCGTACCTGCGGGCGGCACATTTGCGCGGACCATCATGCAGGACGGCGGAACGATCCATCAACTGGACATCGCGATTGGCAAAGGCGCCACCGCCGCTATCCATGTGCTGAATATCGGCGGTGAATATGGGCGGGTAGAACTTAACGTCACACTGCATGAAAAAGCTGATTTCAAACTTGGCGCGGTGCAAATTGGCGGTGGTACGCAAACGCTTGAGGTCATAACCACTGTCACCCATGCCGAACCGGGCGCAACGTCATCGCAGATCGTCCGCTCCGTCTTGGCGGGTACGGCGACCGGCACCTATCTCGGCAAAGTGGCCGTGGCACGCGATGCCCAGCAAACCGACAGCGTACAGTCCGTCAAAGCGATGCTGCTGGACCGCAGCGCGACGGCCAACGCTAAGCCCGAACTCGAAATTTACGCCGACGACGTCAAATGCGCCCATGGCTGCGCGATTGGCGAGTTGGACGCCATGGGACTTTTCTATCTGCAAGCGC
>JAIXYC010000017.1 GCA_027490455.1 Sphingomonadales bacterium | reverse complement strand
TGGATGCGCTGCTGGCATTACGCAAGGTCGACATTGTCACATTCAGCGACTGGAAGAAAATTGAAGAGGCAGAGATTGCCCGTGCCCGCGACGGCGCCCCGCGCGAAAAGTTCGTCCGTATCGAAGACATGATTGCCGCCAGCCATTAATTTGGCGGCGCTGGCGTTTATGTCATGATACTTACGCTAATGCTGCTCTAGAGCCACATCCTGTTGGAAAGATAATAAAGGGCGCAGCATGTTCAAAACCATTGGCATCATCACCGGCGTCGACGCCGAAGCCGCTGCGTTGTTCCCCGGCCAAAGCGCCAATAGCGAGCCGTTGCACGGTTTCATGGTCCGTCAGGTCCAATCCGGTGGCCGCAATATCGCAATTACCTGTAGCGGCATCGGCAAAGTGAATGCCGCGATGGCGGCGATGATGCTGGTCGAACATTATCATGCCGATTTGCTTTTGGTGGTCGGCACTGCCGGCAAGTTGAGCGACCATGACGGCCACTGTTTCCAGATCACGCAAGCCGTGCAGGGCGATTATGGCGCTTCGCGTGCCGACGGGTTTGTGCATTATCGGGCAGGGTCATGGCCGATTGGGGAGGCGCATGCCGAACCCTATCGCGCCGCAATCATGCCAGAGACGGGGCTACCAAAAGTGCGCATCATCACCAATGATTGCTTCATGGAAAGTGACGACCATGGCAGCCGCCTGCACCGCGCGCTTGGCGGCGACATCATCGATATGGAGACCGCCGCCGTTGCCCAAGCCGCCGCCCGCATGGACGTGCCATGGGCCGCGATTAAGGCAACGAGCGACAATGCCAATGGTGATAGCTCAGGCGATTTCCAAGCCAACCTAAAACGCGCCGCCCGCTTGGCCGCCGAGGCGACCGAACGGATGATATCGGCGCTGTAATTGGCTTAGGGTCAGGACCCTAAATCAGCAAGCCAACGGCATGAATGACGATGCCCGCCATGCCGCCGACCAATGTGCCGTTAATGCGGATGAATTGGAGGTCGCTGCCGACAGCGTTTTCGACGCGGTCGGTGACGGTGGATGCGTCCCAGCGGGCCACCGTTTCTGATACCAACGTCACAATATTGTCGCCGTAATTTTCGGTGGTGCCGACAATCGCGCGACGCGCGAAGCGGTTGATTTGCAGTTTCAGGCCTGAATCTTCCTGAAGCCTGCCGCCAAGTTTTATCAGGGCATCGCCAAAGCTGCCCGCCAGTGCGGCGTCGGGGTTGCGTGCGGCCTTTAACAAGCCATCGCGGCCTTGGTCCCACAGGCTGTTGATCCATTTGCCCATCGCGGGGTTTTCGAGCAACTGCC
This sequence comes from Sphingomonadales bacterium, assembly GCA_027490455.1. Taxonomy (GTDB): domain Bacteria; phylum Pseudomonadota; class Alphaproteobacteria; order Sphingomonadales; family Sphingomonadaceae; genus Sphingorhabdus_B. The sequence goes on along the minus strand of JAIXYC010000017.1, from coordinate 13,386 downwards.
CCTTCCAATGGGCGACCTTTGCCTGCAATTCCTTGTCATGGCGTAGGTCGTGTGCCAGCTTGGCGAGGCCCTCTTCGCCCTTTTCCCGCAAAGGGTGATCGGGGTCTTCCGCCATTTCGTGCAGCAGCTTGTTCAGCCCGTTGACGATGGCGTTAGCCAATTTGTCGTCAAGGCCCGTCCAGCGCATGATCGTATTGGCGCGTTCCTCCACCATTTGGCGAATGAGATGCTCATTGGCCTCCAGCGTGGCAGAAGTCCATTTGATGATGCCGTCCAACACCGGGATATGGCGGCGCTCGCGGATCATCGCGGTCAACAACTGGCCAAGCAGGGGGGCAATATCGAGCTTGTCGAGCTGCTTGCGGATCGCGCCCTTGGCCACGCCGCCAAGACGTTCATCATCCAGAGCGGCGATGATATCACCCAATAGACGAGAGGCACCCATGCGCATGCGGCCTTCGCCGCCGGCAGGGGCGCTCAAAAACTTACCCATTGCGCCTGCGACATCCATGCGTTGCACGCGGCGCGCAACAACCTTGGTTGTCAGGAAATTGGTGCGCAGGAAGCTCGCAAGTGTCCGGCCAAGCCGTTCCTTGTTATTCGGAATGATCGCGGTGTGCGGAATGGGGATGCCAAGCGGGTGGCGGAACAAGGCGGTGACCGCAAACCAGTCCGCAAGGCCGCCGACCATACCAGCCTCTGCAAAGGCGCGCAGAAAGCCCCAATAGCCGTCATAGCGGGTTTCCATATATTTGCCGAAGAAGAACAAGGCGGCCATCGCCAGCAGCAAGGCCGTGGCGATAATCCGCATTTGACGCAGTTCAGCGTCGCGTTCGGCGTAACGGATTTTCTCCGACTGACCCAGTTTATCGACAGATTTCACATCACTGCCTTAGCCAAGGCCTGCCAAGCTGCCAAGTAAAGCGTCACTCCGCAGGCTGAAGCCCGCCGAGGTCGTCCTTGCCCGCTGTTTTGCCAGCTGGTTTTGCGGGCGTGGCGGCGGGCGGGGCGACATCTTCGCCATGCTTGTCGGGGTCATAGGTCAGCAACCGTGTGCGCAACCATGGGCCAACGCGCTTTTCAAAGCCATCGGCAAGGCTGAAGCCCGCAGGAACGATCAGCAAGGTCAGCAATGTGGAGACGATCAGGCCGCCGATCACGACGGTGCCCATTGGCGAGCGCCACTGGCCGTCGCCGCCTAGCGAGAGCGCAGTTGGCACCATGCCAGCGGTCATCGCGACGGTGGTCATGACGATTGGCTGGGCACGTTTATGACCGGCTTCCATAATGGCTTGGAACTTGGGAACACCGCGCGCCATTTCCTCAATCGCAAAGTCGATCAGCAGAATGGAGTTTTTCGCAACGATGCCAAAGAGCATCAATATGCCGATGAACACGGGCATGGAGATTGGCTGCCCAACAAGGCCAAGGGCAATCAAACCACCCAATGGAGCCAACAACAGCGAGCCCATATTGACCAAAGGCGACATGAAGCGATGGTACAAAAGCACCAGCACCGCGAACACCAACAATGTTCCCGAAATCAGCGCCACGAGGAAGTCGCGCTGCATTTCCTGTTCCCATTCCTGACTGCCAAAGGGTGCACGCGACACGCCTGTGGGCAGGTTTTTCATGATGGGTAGGTTGTTGATCTTTGCGTCCGCATCCGATGACACAATACCAGGGGCAAAATCCGCGCCGATAAAGATGCGAAAATTCTGGTTTCGGCGTTGGACCGAGGTTGGGCCCGCGCCAAAGCTGATGTCCGCGACACGCGACAGGGGAACAGACCCACCACTCGCCAATGGCACCGGCAAGTTGCGGATGACATCCAAGTCCTGACGCGATTCCTTGGCGAGCATCACGCGGATCGGGATTTGACGGTCAGAGAGCGAGAATTTCGCGCTATTCTGGTCAATGTCACCCAACGTCGCAACGCGGATTGTCTGGCTGAGCGCCACCGTCGATACGCCAAGTTGTGAGGCAAGGTCATTACGCGGCGTGATGATCAATTCGGGACGCTGCAAATCAGCGGAAATACGCGGCGCGCGCAGTTCGGGCAGCGTTTTCATTTGTTCCACAAGCGTTGCCGCTGTTCGGTCAAGCATTTTGGGGTCTGATCCGGACAACATGACCGAAACATCGCGACCGGAACCGCCACCGCCGCCGCCCGGGCCATTCGCCTGAAACGTAACGCGTGCGTCGGCGATTTTTGTGAGCAAGGGTGTCAGATCTTCTTCAAACTGCTGGCTGGTCCGCGCACGGTCTTCATGCAAGGTGATGAACATGCTGGCGCTGCCTTCGCGCACGCTTTGAAGGGCGGTTTTTACCTCCGGCTGCTTTTCGATAATCGCAGCTGCCTCATCGGCAATTTCACGCGTGCGTTCAAGCGTTGTGCCCGGAACCATTTCAATACGCACACGGCTGAAATCAGTATTGCCGTCGGGGAAGAACTGCTTGGGCAGGACGATTAACAACACGATGGTCAGGCCCAAAGCGGCTGCGCCAATGCCCATCATCCAGCGGCGATGGCCGAGCGACCAGCGCAGGATTTTCATATAGCGGTCGATCCAGCTCGCCTCACCATGTTCGGCCATGCCGGCGGATTTGAGGAAATAAGCGGCGATCATCGGCGTAATCATGCGCGCGACGGCAAGGCTCATGAGAACCGAAGCCACAACGGTCAGTCCGAAATTTTTGAAGAATTGCCCCGCGACACCGGGCATCAAACCAACGGGCAGGAACACCGCGACAATCGAAAATGTCGTTGCGACCACGGCAAGCCCGATTTCGTCGGCGGCATCAATTGATGCCTGATAGGCGGATTTGCCCATCCGCATATGCCGGACGATGTTTTCGATTTCCACGATGGCGTCATCCACCAACACCCCGGCGACGAGGCCAAGCGCGAGCAGCGACATGGTATTGAGCGTGAAGCCCAACAGGTCGAGGAACCAGAAAGTCGGAATGGCGGACAGAGGAATGGCAATCGCCGAAATGATCGTCGCGCGCCAGTCGCGCAGGAACAGGAACACCACGACGATAGCGAGCAATGCGCCTTCAATCATCGCCGCCATTGAGCTTTTATATTGCCCCTTGGTATAATCGACGCTGTTGAACAGGGTGATGAAATTTACACCGGGATTTTCTTTTTCGATCTCGGCGATTTTGACCATCGCGTTATCAAAAACGGTGACGTCGGAAGCACCCTTGGCACGTGACATGCCAAAGGTGACGACTTGCTTGCCGCCGGCAAATGCCATGGACCTCTGTTCGCTGAAGCCATCCGTGACTTCGGCAACATCGGCGAGCTTAATCGAACGGCCGCCGCCAAGGCTGATTTGCGTTTGGCTCAGGGCGAACGCATCGGATGCGTTGCCAAGGACGCGCACCGACTGGCGCGATCCGGCGATTTGCGACTGACCGCCCGACGCGTTGACATTTTGCTGACGCAGGACGCTGTTGATTTGGCTTGCGGTCACGCCAAGAGACTGCATCTTGGCAGGGTCAAGAACGATACGAATTTCACGGTTTACGCCGCCATTGCGGCTAACCGACGCCATGCCTTCGACAGACAGCAACCGCCGTGCGACGGTGTCGTCGACAAACCAGCTGAGTTGTTCCAACGTCATATCGCTGGCTTCAACCGCGAAATAGGCGATCGGGTCGCTGGATGTTGCGACCTTGAAAATCTGCGGTTCCAAAATGCCATCGGGCAAATCGCTGCGGATTTGGTCGACAGCATTTTTGACTTCGCTGACCGCAGCGTTGATGTCGTCGCCAATTTCGAATTCGGCGCTGACCGTCGTGTTGCCTTCGCTTGAGCTGGCATCGATGTTGCGCACACCCTGAACACTGCGGATCGCGGATTCGACCTTTTGCGTGATCTGCGTTGTGATTTCGGTTGGCGCTGCACCCGGTTGCGAAATCGATACAACGACAACGGGGAATTCGATGTCAGGATCGTTCTGCACGTCCATATTCATGAACGACATGATGCCCGCAATGGTGAGCGCAACGAACAAAACGATCGGAACCACCGGGTTCCGGATGGACCATGCGGATATGTTATTTAAATTCATGATTTATATCCCGACAGGTCCAAAACTTACTGCTTTTTCAAAAGCTTGGGATTGATCGTTTCGCCTGGATTGAGGAAGCCGCCAGCATACAAAACGACGCGTTCGGTGCCATCAAGACCCTGTTCGATAATCAAACCATTTGCAGTGACGGAACCGACCTTCACAGGGCGTTGCTGTACCTTGTTATCCTTGCCAACAATATAGACAAAGCTGCCTTCACGGCCCGTTTGCACCGCGGATTCCGGCAGAACCGGTGCCGTCATCGCGCCTGCCTTAATCTCGACCGAAGCAAATCCGCCTGGTCGCAATGCGGCGTCAAACGGCAGTGCGATACGCGCCATGCCCTGACGGCTTTGGGCGTCAATCATCGGCGCGATCTGCCAGATGCTGCCGTTGAAAGTGCGGTCGGTACCGACAGGGGTAACAGTTGCCGGAATGCCCACGGCAATTTGGCCCAGATCGCCTTCGCTTAACTTTGCCTGCAGCTCAAGCTCGCCGTCTTTGGCGATACGGAACAGGATCCCGCTGCCTGCGGATACCGTCTGGCCGGGTTCGACCTTGCGTTCCAGTACGTAACCGGAGACCGGTGCGCGGACATCAAGCCGTGCGTTGCGCGCACGTGTTTCGGCAAGCTGGGCATTGGCGACGTTGACCCGTGCACGTGCCGCGTCGCGTGTTGCGGTCTTGCGATCGACATCAGCCTTTGAAATGAAGCCGCGCTCAACAAGCTGCATGGCACGTTCGAGTTCATTTTGGGCGAGTTGAAGGTCTGCGCGCGCGACACCAATTTGTGCCTCAAGCGCGGCGGCTTGCTGTGTCTGGACCGAGCTGTCAACGCTCACAAGAACCTGACCTTGGCGGACCCACGCACCCGCATCGACATATACCTGAAGCACGCGTCCGCCTTCGCCAACGACACCAACGGGAATTTCGCGGCGCGCGGCAAGCGTGCCGGTAGCGTTAATGGCGCGCACGACAGAATCACGACCGGGGGCGACAACGGTGACGGTTTGCGCTTGGCCAGCTTTGTCAGCGTCAGTCGGTGCCGCCGTGCTGCTGCCAAAGAAATAATAAGCGGCGCCCGCAACGGCCAAAATTGCGACAACAATCAGCGCGATGTTCCGCCGACGCCGATTGCGTTCTGCGTTATCCATCACCGCATCGCTACCCAGCGAACTGCTCAAAGTTGTCTCGTAATTCATACCGATGTTCCAAATTCTGTCGCGGGCGCGCGTGAAGCAACCCAATGTTTTTATAGCGGAGCTGTATTACCTTAATAAGTCACTGCCTGCAAGCAGCAGAATACCAACAGCTAAACCGCCTGATTGGTCCATAGACGATAGTGGAAAAGCTTGTCCGCAACAATAGGAACTGTGGTCGATAGGTTTCGACGAACAACAGTGGAGGACGGCCATAACAATCACCGCGTCAAAAAGAAGCTATGATCCGTGTGCACGAAAAACCCCGCACAAGGCGGGGTTGGTTTTTTCGCTGGCTATTAGACGCGCGGTCAGTATTTCTGCTGACGCTCGTACAAGTCGCGATAATGCTGAATACGGGTCACGCGCAGGCCGGGCATACCCGACCGGTCAACAGCCCGCTGCCACGACGCAAATTCTTCGAGCGTCAGATCATAACGTTCGCACACGTCATTAATGGACAACAGCCCGCCATTCACAGCCGCGACCACTTCCGCTTTGCGGCGGACAACCCACCGCGTTGTGCCGGGAGGTGGCAAGCTGTCCAATGTGAGCGGTTCACCCAATGGGCCAATGACTTGAGCTGGACGGAATTTTTGGTTCTCAATCATGATTCTTTTCCTGCTCCATGCCCCGCTAAGGTTAACTCGGTTCCTGTTGCATCAATAGGTAGGAGGCGGCCTTTGATATTGCCTAAAGCAGTTTGGTAAACAGGTGGTTTATCCGTTTTTTCTGGTCGGGATTTTTGCCAGAAAGGGCCACCCACGGCGCGTTCGGCATTGGGGGCTGCCGCGAAACATTGAATTCGGGCGGCGAGATCGTCGGGTTCCGGCGCGCCACCTTTATCGGCCTGGTGAAGGAACCGGACCGTCCGGCTGTTCGCTTGACGCAAGCGGGTAGCATCAAGCGCGGATTGCCTGTCCTTCTGGCTGATATCCGAATCGTGGCGTAACGCGTTATGGGGAAAATTCATTTCCATGACGCCGTTATCGCACCAGATGTTCTAACAATGGGTAAAGGCGATCTTCAAAAGATGTTAGGCAAGGTTAACAGTGACCATCTACCGCCGACCTCTCCGTTCGCGACCTGTTTGGATTCATACGGAAAACTGGCTTTTGGAACTTCAAGCCATTAGGGAGGCAATCGCATGACTGACGATATCTATCATTCTGATTTCCAACTCGGGCCGGATCTTGCCGGCAAACGAATCGTTGTTGCGATGTCGGGTGGCGTCGATTCCTCTGTGGTTGCGGCCTTGGCTGCGCGCTCTGGCGCCGAAACCATTGGCGTGACGCTGCAACTATATGACCATGGCAGCGCAGTGAAACGCGCTGGCGCTTGCTGCGCGGGGCAGGATATTCGCGACGCGCGCGCCGTTGCCGATAAATTGGGCATCGCGCATTATGTGTTCGATCATGAAAGCCAGTTTCGCGAATCGGTCATCGACCATTTCGCTGATGAATATATGGCGGGCCGCACACCCATTCCGTGCGTTCGCTGCAACATGGGCGTTAAGTTTACCGATCTGTTCCGGCTGGCGCGTGAGCTTGGCGCAGATTGCCTTGCCACGGGCCATTATGTGCGCCGCGTTGAAGGACCGGCAGGTGCAGAATTGCATCGCGCCGCCGATCCGGCACGCGACCAAAGCTATTTCCTGTTTGCAACGACGCAGCATCAGCTTGATTATTTGCGCTTCCCATTGGGTGGCATGCCCAAGCCGCATGTGCGCGCGATTGCGCAGGAAATGGGGCTCGTCGTGGCCATGAAACCCGACAGTCAGGATATCTGTTTTGTACCCGATGGCGATTATGCCAGCGTCGTGCGCAAAATCCGTCCGGATGCAGAGGTCGGCGGCGATATCGTCCACCTCGACGGCCGCACGCTCGGCCAGCACAAGGGACTGATCCATTATACCGTCGGGCAGCGCAAAGGGCTGGAAGTCGGCGGTCAGCCGGTGCCTTTATATGTCATCCGTCTAGATCCCGCCACGCAGCGCGTCATTGTTGGGCCGCGCGAGGCGCTGGCGGTGGCAGCGGCGCGCGTTATTGATGCCAATTGGCTGGCCGATATCGCAGACCGGCCCGTGATGGCCAAGGTACGGTCCATGTCCCGTCCGGTTCCTGCCCGGATGGATGGCGAATGGCTGCGCTTTGATGCGCCCGAATATGGCGTCGCGCCGGGGCAGGCGGCGGTATTATATGACGGTGACCGCGTGCTTGGCGGTGGCTGGATTGAGGAAACGATGGCGGTGGAAATGGCGACGGCCGCGTGACATAAAGCGGGCTTCTGACGGGGGATGAAGTTCATGCATTTGGGCGAAGCACAGCGCGACATGCGCCGGGCATATGTCAACGGCGGGGTCGGTATCTTTGCATCGGGCCTTGTCTGGACGCTGTCCGGTCTGGTCACCATGAACATTAATCCTCGTGCCCGCAAAACGATAGGTTATAGCGCGTCTATTTCCGCCTGATTGAGCTGAATGCAGCCATTTGCGCCACGGCGTTCGGCGACGGCTTCTGCCAAAAAGGGAACGGACGCGTAAATCCGCTTGTTTTCGGGATCATCGCTGAGGCGCACGATTTCCAAGCCCTTTTCCTTGTCGGTCTCACAAGAGGCCATATCGCGGCCTTCGATATAACGGCACGAACAGGTGATATGCGCGCCATAAGCGGCGCCCAAGCGCGCTTGGCCTTTGATGCTGTTCCAGTTCCAGGCGAGCCACAAAGCCGCAATCACCGCCAAGGCTACGACGATTATTTTCAGGGTCTTGAACCGTGGTTGCTGTGCTTTTGGTCCAGCTTTTGAAGTTGCGGTTGCCATAGACCCTCCATTTGGTGCATCGAACGATATTATGCCTAGAAACAATTTCCGCCGCGCGGCAACCGCTTTTTGTGCATTAACTGCACTTACCCTTGCTGGATGTGGCGCAGAGCCGCCTGCGAAGCCCGTTGGCCCCGGCTTTACCCAGATTGCCGACGACGCAGTGGTGAGCCAAGAGAAGCTGGCAGATGCCATCGCGCCGTTTTTCGAAGATCCCGCTGTTGGCGAAACCCGCGCACTGGTCGTGATGCAAGGTGGCCGCGTTGTTGCAGAGCGTTATGCGCCGGGATACGGCCCTGACACGCGGTTGATTAGCTGGTCCATGGCCAAAAGCGTCACTGCCGTGTTGGTTGGCCTGATGGTGGCGGACGGTCGCCTTGCGCTGGATGAGCCCGCGATTGTCACCGAATGGCAAGCGCCGCGCGATAACCGCGCAAAAATAACGCTGCGGCATTTGCTGCATATGTCCTCCGGCCTTGATCACACCGAAATGGCTGAAGGTGACATTGAGATTTTCGATGCGGACACCCCGCGGATGTTGTTTCTGGATGGCCGGGAAAATGTTGCGCGTTACGCCGAAACACGGCCGCTTGAGGCCAATCCCGGCGAAAAATTCGAATATAGCACGGCAACCAGCCATATTCTTGCGGACATCATGACCCGGTCGCTGACCGACAGTAAGGATCCGGTGGTGCGCCGCGACGCCATGCTGGAATATGCGCGTGGGCGGTTGTTCGAGCCCTTGGGGATGACGAGCTTTGTCCCGGAATTCGACCGGAATGGCACCATGCTGGGCGGAAGCATGATCCATGGCTCGGCGCGCGACTGGGCCAAGTTCGGTGAATTCCTGCGCAACAACGGTTCGGTTCAGGCCGCGCAGTTGATGCCCACAAGCTGGATGCGCTTTATGAAAACGCCAAGCCCGAATAATCGCAGCTATGGCGCGCATATCTGGCTGAACCGCACGGCAAATGCCGGCCAGGATCAGGTCCTTTTCCCCGGAAAAGCGCCATCGGACGTGTTTGCCGCGCTTGGCCATTTGGGCCAATTTGTCGTGGTGTCACCGCAGCATCGGTTGACGATCGTGCGGCTTGGGATGACGCCCGATGATCAACTGGATCCGGTCAACGACCAATTGGCCAAGCTCATTTCGGTTTTCCCGAAATGATAAAGTCTATTAACTAGGCTTTCGCCACCGGTGCGTCGTCGCCAAGGTCTTCGAACCATGCTTCGACAGGTCCGCTGAGTTTGATCAGCAACGGGTTGCCCTTGCGATCACGTGCTTTGCCGGCCTGAACCTTGATCCAGCCTTCGGAAATGCAATATTCCTCAACAGTTGTGCGGATTTCGCCCTTGAAACGAATACCCACGCCGCGCGACAATAAATCGCCGTCGAAATGCGGGCTCATCGGGTTAATCGACAAGTGATCAGGTGGGGTATCTGCCCCTGCAGCTTTGGTCTCTTGAGTCATGCGCGCGGCTTTGCCGCAAAGCATAGCACTTGGCAATATGGCGCTGGCAGTGCAGGGGCTTCAAAATGGCAATTTCGAACAACTATGATGTAATAATTTTGGGTGCCGGTGGCGCGGGACTGATGTGTGCGCTGACCGCAGGGCAACGCGGACGGCGCGTGCTGGTCATTGACCACGCAACGGGACCGGGCAAGAAAATCCTGATTTCGGGCGGTGGCAGGTGCAATTTCACCAACGTCAATGCGACAACGGTGCATGCGCAAGAACGCTATTTATCCGCCAACCCGCATTTTTCGAAGTCGGCGTTGGGACGGTACACGCCGCAGAATTTTATCGAACTGGTGCGCAGCTATGGCATCGCCTTTCATGAAAAGACGCTGGGGCAGCTGTTCTGCGACGGATCCGCGCGCCAGATTGTCGAAATGCTCATGGAAGAATGCGACCGGTCACAAACGCTTGGCGGCCGTGTGGACTTTGCGTTCAATTCCCCCGTTGGCGAGATATCGCACGACGGTAGCGTCTATCATGTGATGTATAACGGCCTGCGCGCATCTGCCGCGTCTTTGGTCATTGCCACGGGCGGCCCAAGCATTCCGAAAATGGGCGCTACGGCATTCGCTTATGATCTGGGCCGACAATTTGGATTGAAGATTGTCGAGCCAAGGCCGGCTTTGGTACCGCTGACGCTGGGCGGGGATGATGTCCTGTTCCGTGAATTGTCAGGCGTATCGGCTGAGGTCGTTGCGCAGCATGGCAAAACGGCATTCCGCGAAGCAGCTTTGTTCACCCACCGCGGACTGAGCGGCCCTGCGGTTCTTCAGATCAGCAGCTATTGGCGGCCAGGTGACCGTGTTGGAATTGATTTCCTGCCGGATCATGATGCGCCGGCATGGCTGTTGTCCGAAAAGCGCGCCCGGCCGAAGGCCACCATCAAATCAACGCTCGATCGGGTCCTTTCAGCGCGGCTGGCGGAGGCTTTGGCGGATAAGCTTGCGCTGCACGGGAATCTTGCCGACCAAAGTGATCGTAAGCTGGCAGAGGCAGGCGCATTGCTCGATTGTTGGCCATTCGTGCCCAATGGCAGTGAGGGCTATGCCAAGGCGGAGGTGACGCTTGGCGGGATCAGCACCGACGGCCTGTCGCAGCAAACAATGGAAGCCAAGAAAATGCCGGGGCTGTTTTCCATCGGCGAGGCTGTGGATGTCACTGGCTGGCTGGGCGGCTATAACTTCCAATGGGCATGGGCGAGCGGCGTCGCTGCGGGTGAAGCCGTTTAGCCTGCCCGTTTAACGAGGCGTTCCGTTTCTAAGGAAACCGGACATTCCGAATAAGAAAAGGGCGCCAAATCGGCGCCCTTTTTTGTTTATGCAGCCTGTTTGGCGCGTGATGCTTTTTTCCGCTCATTTGGATCAAGCAAACGCTTGCGCAAGCGGATGTTCTTTGGCGTGACCTCAACCATTTCATCGTCATCGATATAGGCAATGGCTTGCTCAAGCGTCAGGCGCTTTGGCGGGGTGAGGCGGATGGCGTCGTCCTTGCCGGTCGAACGGAAGTTCGTCAGCTGCTTCGACTTCATTGGGTTTACTTCCAAATCGTCTGGCTTGGCGTTTTCGCCGATGATCATGCCTTCATACAAAGCTTCACCTGGCGATACCATCAAGATGCCGCGTTCTTCCAATGGGCCAAGCGCATAAGCAACGGCTTCACCAGCACCATTTGAAATCAGAACGCCGTTCTTGCGGCCTTCGATTGCGCCACGATGTGGACCATATTTTTCGAACAAGCGGTTCATGATGCCCGTGCCGCGCGTGTCGGACAGGAATTCGCCATGGTATCCGATCAGGCCGCGTGATGGCGCGCTGAAGGTGATGCGGGTCTTGCCGCCGCCTGAAGGACGCATATCGGTAAGGTCGCCCTTACGCACGGCCATTTTTTCAACGACTGTGCCGGAATATTCATCATCAACGTCGATGACGACCGTTTCATATGGCTCGGTCTTCTGGCCTTTTTCGTCTTCGCGGAACAGCACGCGTGGGCGGCTGATGCCAAGTTCAAAGCCTTCGCGGCGCATCGTTTCAATAAGAACGCCCAGCTGAAGTTCGCCACGGCCAGCCACTTCAAAGCTGTCCTTGTCTTCGGCTTCCGTAATACGGACGGCGACATTGCTTTCGGCTTCGCGCATCAGACGGTCGCGGATCATGCGGCTCGTAACCTTCGTGCCTTCACGGCCAGCCATTGGGCTGTCGTTCACCGAAAAGCGCATCGACAATGTTGGCGGGTCGATAGGCTGCGCCTGCAATGGCTCGGTCACCGTAGGTTCTGCAATCGTGTCAGCCACGGTCGCGGTGGTCAAACCGGCGATGGAAATAATGTCGCCAGCCTTGGCTTCGTCAACAGGAACGCGCTCAAGGCCACGGAATGACATGATCTTGGATGCACGGCCGGTTTCGACAATCTTGCCGTCCGGGTTCAATGCGTGGATCTGCTGGTTCACCTTGACGGTGCCGGACAGCACGAGGCCAGTCAGGATACGGCCAAGGAAGTTGTCGCGGTCAAGCAAGGTGACAAGCATCTTGAATTCGCCATCAACGTCGGCCTTTGGCTCTGGAACATGGCTGACGATGGTTTCAAACATCGGGGTCAGCGTGCCTTCGCGCAAGCTTGGGTCCGTCGACGCATAGCCATTACGGCCCGATGCATAAAGCACAGGGAAATCAAGCTGCTCATCGGTCGCATCGAGCGAAACGAAAAGGTCGAACACTTCGTCCAACACTTCCTGAATACGCTCGTCAGGACGGTCAACCTTGTTGACGACGACGATTGGCTTCAAACCAAGCGCCAAAGCCTTGCCGGTAACGAACTTCGTCTGTGGCATGGCGCCTTCGGATGAATCGACGAGCAGGATAACGCCGTCGACCATTGAAAGGATGCGCTCAACTTCGCCGCCAAAGTCGGCGTGGCCTGGGGTGTCGACGATATTGATGCGGGTATCGTTCCATTCGACCGATGTGCACTTGGCAAGAATGGTGATGCCGCGTTCTTTTTCGAGGTCGTTCGAATCCATAGCGCGTTCTTCAATGCGCTGGTTGTCGCGGAAGGTGCCCGACTGACGAAACAGTTGGTCAACAAGGGTGGTTTTGCCGTGATCGACGTGCGCGATGATGGCGATATTACGCAATGACATTTAGAAATGGGCCTTTTGGAAGGTCTTCATGGTAGCCACACGCCACCAGATTCTCGCGGGCCCTTAACCCAATATGTGTTGCGGCGCAACATCGCTGGTGTTGCAATAGGCGATTGTTCAGGTCAAAGCGTCGCCATGATTGCCCGTATCTTTGCTGACCGCTTCGTTCTTTTGCTGCTTGGCACGATATTGCTGGCAAGCTTTCTACCCGTGCGTGGGGAGGCTGCCAATATTGCGGCCATGATCTCGTCCGCCGCGATTTTCGTGCTCTTTTTCTTGAACGGCGTTCGATTGCCCCGGCAAGAGGTCGTCAACGGCGTGCGCAATTGGCGGCTGCAGGGCGCGATTTTCCTGTTTGTATTTGGCGTGATGTCCGCCGCTGGACTGGCGTTGTCGTATATTTTCGACAATGTCCTACCGGCCACGCTGGCGCTCGGCATATTGTTCACCGGCATTTTACCATCAACGGTTCAGTCGGCTGCTGCCTATTGCGCATTGGCCAAAGGCAATGTTGCCGCATCAGTGGTGGCTGCCGCGTTGATTAACCTTGTCGGCGTGATCCTTTCGCCTTTGCTGTTCGCTTTGCTGGCGCATGTGGGCGAAGGCAGCGTGTCGGGTGAAGCCGTGGG
>JAIXYC010000153.1 GCA_027490455.1 Sphingomonadales bacterium | reverse complement strand
GGAGAGTGGTGGTTCACAACAGGAGATGTCAGTGGCTTTGGTCGTTGCTTCAGAACAGCCAATACCCAAACTTACGGTCGAGTAAAACAATCAGGTGAATTTGCATGGATTATTGATGCTGCCCAACTCGGGGTGGGAAGTCATTCGGTTGAGGTCCTCGTCATCGACACCACTGGAAAGCAATCCTCCTGGGCGAGCCTGCCATTTGTCGTGAAAAGAGCTGTTCCGTCAATTGAGATAACTTCCCCAGCTTCACGCGCCACGATTTCATCGGGTTTTGAAATCACTGCAACCGCAGATGTTTTTCCTGGAAGTACCGCTCGGATTGCAGCAGTATGTCTTCAAATTAATGGTTCTCTTACAACTGCATACAAATCTGGCTCATGGACGTCGGGCTTGATAAATGTTTCTGGGGTTGGAAGTTGTTTTGCAACTAGTGGAGCCGGGCAGACACTCAACGTAAGCTTCAAACCGGATTTGAAAATTCTGAGCAATGGAAGCCATTCAGTGGCATTGCTCCCTGTTGACTCGCTCGGGAAGTTAGGCGAGTGGAAATCTCTTCAATTTTCAGTTTCACTCCCTTCGCCAACAATCTCGACAACTAATTCCTCAGTGTCTGTAGTCCAACAAGGCGTCGTCAATCTGGCAGGTTCCGCAAAAGTTGCGGCAGGAAGTGATGCAACCCTTGATGCTTTGGTAGTTTCTGTAGATGGCTGGGGCGAGCTAAGAACGCCTCTATCCGGCTCCGCACAAGAGCAGAGATATAGTTACGACCTCAATACTCGAACCTTGAAGAGCGGCACTCGTACAGTTCAATATTACGTGGTTGACTCTTTTGGTCGACCATCAAACCGCGTGTCCACCACGATCAATGTGGAGAACGCTCTGCCGTTGATTTCTATCATCAATCCCACTCCAGGTGCTGAATCTTTTGGAAAGTTAAACGTTGAAATTTCGATGAGTTCTTCGAGTGGGCTATGGGGTGTTGGAATCAACCTAGCAAATGCAAAATCACTCGATGGTCGAAGCGGTGATGGATCAAGCGGTCGCTCTGGACTTCCAACTAACACTGAGGTGTGGAGTCTTGGTGGTGAGAATAGATTCGTGTGGGAAGTTGATATTTCTAAACTGACTCCAGGAACGCAAAGATTAATCGCCAGCGTGATTGACGTTGCAGGACAAGTCTCAACGGCAGAAACATCATTTGTAGTTCAACCGCCAAACCCAGTGATCACGTTGATCTCTCCCGCTCAGAATCAAGTGGTTAAGGGCAAGATAGAAGTCCGAGCGCTGGTATCGACTCCCGCTGGTTCGGGAAAGACCATGAGCTTTGTTGGCATCGCAGCAGAAAATGGAGTGGATTATCAACCTGCAAAAGCCCAGTTTAATTCAGGTCGAGGTTTCAGCTGGAAAATGCCGAGCAAGTATGTATCGAGTTCAATATCTGGATCCCAGACTTCTTTCAGCGCCGTTTGGACTATTGACTTCTCTAAGTCAAAACCTGGAAATTATGTAGTTGAAATTGCCGCCGAAGATTCCGCTGGCTTAATTACTGAAAGACTCATTCGCTTTACCGTATCCAAACCCACGCCAGTGGTTAGGATTTTGTCGCCGGCTAAAGATCAAACCATTAGTGGGGCAATAACACTTAAGGCGAATGCTACCGGCGATCCCGATACAACCTCAAAGATCAGTTTTATCGCGATAAGCAGCACTCTCTTTACTCCTCAATTCTTAGGACGCAGTACATATTCGTGCCAACTTGATTCAAGATATGTATGCCTTAGCGTTGAAGACTTGAAGGATTACTCTTGGACTTCGCCGATTAGTGGATGGAAAGATGGTGACTACACCCTTACCGTGATTGCAATAGATGAATCGGGTAATACCGGAACGCAGTCAGTAAGTTTCAAGGTATCAAGTGTTGCCCCATCGGTCTCAATAACCTCTCCATCGGTGAGTATTATTTCAAGATCGCCTTTCACGCTTTCTGCCTCTGCAATTGCGAACTTCTCAAGTGGCGCGGAGATAATTGCAGTTGCGATCACAGATCGAGCTGCGACCCCACAATTCCCAGGGTCACTGGATGGAGGACGTTATGTGGGCCTACCTTCGGATGCAGCCCTCTGGCGAGTCGCCAATGTGAAGAATCCGAGCTGGCGAATTGATCCTTCTACTTGGAATGAAGGGGACAGGGTTATCAATGTTTTCGCAATTGATTCAAATGGAAAACTTGGTCAATCATCAATAACGCTACATCTAGCGCCGGAGCCAACATGGAAGATTGACGTTCCGACTGCACCAGTATTAGACAAATCAGTTCCAGTTCTGATAACTATGACAACAAACATTCCTCGTCGAAGTAACCCCCCAGTAGTTGTCGTGCTTCAGACTTCAAGCACCTCGGCTGGCCCTTGGACTGATTTAGGACAAATCACCTTAGATTCTTCGGGAACTGGATCTGGAAATGTTCTTGTGAAGAAAGACTTCTATGTTCGCGTGAGCCATCCGAACTTAGATGCTGTGCAAGCTGGAACGAGTGCGCCAAAACGTATTGTGAGCGTTCCGGATCCAACTCGTCCCGGGCCAGACGGATCTGGAAAAACGAATCTTGATGGGTCGACTCCTCGAGTAATTTGCACGGTTCCACCCACAGTGAAATCTGGAGCGAAATTGGTGTTCTCTTGCGTAGCGCAAGATGTTCAGGATTCCTCGCAGGGCGTTTCAATCATGCAACAGACCAGTTCAGGTAATAAGAAAATAGGTAACGCAACAATCCGTGGCAGCAAAATCACGGGGTCAATTACAGTTAAGGCAAAGGGAAATGTCACATTCAGGCTCTTTGGAGCCGGTGGAAAGTATGTACCTTGGACTTCTAACCCGTTCACCGTTAAGTACAACTAAGCAAAAAATGACCATCCATCAATCAACTCTGACCTGGCAAATGCTGCCTATGGTTTGGGTAGAAATTAGGCTCTTCGTATGAGAAAAATAGTCCCTGCCCTTGTCCTCGTTCTAGCTCTCGGTGCACTTTCTCCTGCCCAAGCCGCGCCAGTAAAAAATGGCGCAAAGTGCACAAAGGTGAACCAAACGACAAAAGTAGGCCGTGTGACTTTTACATGTACTCAATTTGGATCATCACTTCTCTGGTCATCCAAAGGATGGAGACCGCCGTATGTTGCTCCAAGTGGATCAAGCACTTGGTATTCATATAGTTACAGCCTTTTCCTGCAGACTCGTACTGCAACGCTAAATGCTTATGACTACGACTATGTCTACGGGTCTTCAGGATTCGCAACTCGTTCTCGTGCAATTTATTGGTGTGACAATGTTTTTGTAAGCTCTGATTTCTTCGAAGATTATTACTCGCTCTCCAACTATCAGTTAAGCCAGGCCGTTCTGGGCTGCGCTGATGGCGTTCTCCGACGCGACGGCTAGAAAGCCCAAGTTTCAGTTGCCCTGACAACTCGTTAGTTTTTGAAGATCGCTTGCAGTTCGCCGCTATCATCTGAGCATGGAATTAACTACATGTCTCTGGTTTAACGGGCGCGCTCGCGAAGCTGCAATCTTCTACACGAGCATCTTTCCCGATAGCTCAATGACAGATAACTGGATCGCACCGACTGATACCCCAGGCAATAAGCAGGGCGAAGAAATAGTGGTTAATTTCCGCATGTTTGGGCGCCCATTCATTGGCCTCAATGGGGGACCGCAGTTTCCATTTACTGAAGCAATATCGCTACAGATTCCATGTGCAAATCAAGAGGAGATCGATAGGTACTGGGCGTTGTTAACTGCTGACGGCGGAGAAGAAAGTCAATGCGGTTGGCTCAAAGATAAGTTCGGTTTATCGTGGCAAGTTACTAGTCCCGAGATGGGTCAGTACTTAGGCGGGCCTGATGCAGAAGGTGCCCAGCGCGCAACGAAGGCGATGCTAGAAATGCGCAAGATTGATCTTGCTGCGATGAAGGCTGCGTACTTAGCGAACTGAACGTAAGACCGCGGTGACTTTACCGAGGATCTCGCAGTTGTCTCCGTTGATTGGTTCGAAGTCATCGTTTGCAGGAAGCAACCAGATGTGTCCATCTTTACGTGAGAATGTTTT
>JAIXYC010000161.1 GCA_027490455.1 Sphingomonadales bacterium | reverse complement strand
TTCTTTCCTACAATATTTACCACATGGCAAGGGTGATTCGCTGATGAAGCGGAGAATAGATATGCCCTTAAAGTCCCATTCAAATCGTAACCTAACTGATCCAAGGCTATTGGCTGAGCGCGGGTTACTCGAAACCGGCACAGTGCCGCGTCATGCGAAAATACGCCGCACGGTGACCGTCAATCTCGCGGAATCGCCGCTTTCTTGGCTGCATGCGCGCGGTCACTTGTCGGACCGGCAGATGTTGGCGGGGGAAACCTTGCGCCGCGATTATGAAACTGCCGCGCTCGGTCCGCATGTCACCATGTCATGGGAAAATGTTCCGGTCGGGCGGCAAAAACGCGCTGCGCCGACTGGTTTGAACCGGACAGAGCGGATGATGAGCGCAAAGGCGCGTTTTGACGACGCCTTGTCCGCGCTTGGGCCGGACCTGTCGGACATTGCGTGGCGCGTGATTTGCGTGGGCGAGAGCATGCCGGCGGCAGAACGTGAAATGTCATGGCCGGTGCGGTCTGGAAAGCTCGTGTTGAAAATCGCGCTCGACCGGCTTGTGACCTTCTATCGGATAGCGGGTTAGGTCGCGGCTTCTTCAACCATCATGGCCAACTCTAACCAACGCTCCTCCGCCGCGTCCTTTTCGGCACGCAGTTTTTCGGTCTTGGCTGTTAGCTCGGCAAATCGCGCCGGGTTCTTTGTGTAGAGCGTCGGCTCGCTTATTTCCGTTTCGGCCGCCGCAACCTCGGCATCGATCTCGGCAATGCGGCTGGGCAGCAGATCATAATCGCGCTGGTCTTTGTAGGTCAGCTTAACCCGTTTGGCGGGCGCTGTGTCGCTGCTTACCTCTGGCCGCGCGGCTGCTTTGTCGACCTTTTTCGCTGTGGGTTTATCGCGCTTGTCCCGCTTGGCTTCCCAATCGGCATAGCCGCCCGCAATGATATCGACATGCCCTGATCCGTCGAGGCCCAGGGTGAGCGTCACCGTTCGGTCAAGGAAATCACGGTCGTGGCTGACGATCAGAACCGTGCCGTCATAATCGGCAATGACTTCCTGCAGCAGATCCAGCGTTTCAAGGTCGAGGTCGTTTGTGGGTTCGTCGAGCACCAGCAAATTGGCCTCACGCGCGAACTCGCGCGCCAACAAAATGCGCGATTGCTCGCCACCCGATAATGAGCCGATCCGCGCCTCAATCAATGCCGGGTCGAACAGAAACTCTTTCAAATAACCCTGAACATGTTTGCGTACACCGCGCACATCAATCCAGTCGCTGCCATCGGCGAGCACATCGCGCACGCGTTTTTCGGGGGTCAGCAATTTGCGCTGCTGGTCAATGACGATGCCGGTCAGCGTTGGCGATAGCGTGATGCTGCCGCTGTCGGGTTGTGTTTCACCGGTCAGGATACGGATTAAGGTCGTTTTGCCGGTGCCGTTCGCGCCGACAATGCCGATGCGGTCCCCACGCTGGATACGCAGCGTGAAATCCTTGATGATCGTCCGGTCGCCAAAGCGTTTGCCGATGCCCTCTGCGTTGATAACGGTTTTGGTTTTGCTATCGTCACTTGCGGCGGCAAGCTTGGCGGTGCCTTGCGGGCCAATCATTGCGGCGCGTGCGGCGCGCATTTCCCAAAGCTTCGCAAGCCGTCCCTGATTGCGCTTACGCCGCGCAGTGACGCCGCGCTCAAGCCAATGTGCCTCAATCTTCAGCTTGGCATCAAGCCGGTCCGCATTGCGCGCATCTTCGGCATAGACGCGCTCGGTCCAGGCATCATAGCCGCCAAAGCCAATCTCATTCCGGCGTAATAGGCCACGGTCCAGCCAGAATGTCTGCCGCGTCAGACGGGTCAAAAATGTCCGGTCATGGCTGATAACCATGAAGGCGCCGCGATACCGCGTCAGCCAATCTTCAAGCCATTCAATCGCGGCGAGGTCCAAATGGTTGGTCGGCTCGTCCAGCAACAGCAAATCGGGCTCACTGGCCAATGCGCGGCAAATCGCAGCGCGCCGTTTCTCACCGCCGCTTGCGGTCTTGGCTTCGCGGTCCAGATTAATGCCCAATTGGTCCGCAATAGCGCGCACCGCATATTCGGGCGGGCCTTTTTCGCCATGAATGGCAAAATCAACAAGCCGGTCGAACGATGTCACATCGGGGTCTTGTTCCAGCATGACGATATTTGTGCCGGGAACGACAACGCGTGTGCCTTTGTCTGCCTCGACCGAGCCAGCGACCAATTTCATCAACGTTGTTTTGCCCGCGCCATTGCGGCCAATCAGCGCGAGCCGGTCGCGTGCGCCAATAAACAGGTCGATATCCTGAAACAGCCAGCCGCCACCTTGCTGTAGCGCGAGATTTTCGAATGCGAAGATTGGGGGTTGGGACATATGCGCTGGCGGATAGGGGGTCGCAACGGGAATGACAATGTCGATGTTGACGATTAGCGACGCTTCCAGCACAGACGTCATATGCGCACTATTTATCTCAACGGGGCATATGTTCCCGAAACCAATGGTCAAGTGTCGGTATTTGACCGGGGCTTTCTGTTTTCTGACTCTGTCTATGAAGTCGTCTCGGTGCTGGGGGGCAAGCTCGTGGATTTTGACGGCCATGCGCAGCGGCTGGCCCGCTCGCTTGGCGAACTGGGTATTAAAGGCGCGCCTGATGCCGCAGCATGGCTCACCATTTGCCGCGAGCTTGTTGCGCGCAATGCTGTAGAGGAAGGCATGATCTATTGGCAAGTCACGCGCGGCGCGCCGACGGACCGTGACTTTGTCTTCCCACCCGAAGGCACGACCCCGACCGTTCTGGCCTTTAGCCAAAGCCGTGCATTGGCGGACACGCCATTGGCAAAGCGCGGCATTCGTGTGGTGACCTTGCCTGATTTGCGTTGGGGCAGGGCCGATATTAAAACGACGCAATTGCTCTATGCTTCGCTGATGAAGAATGAGGCGATTGCCCGCGGGGTTGATGATGCGTGGATGGAACGTGGCGGCGTAGTGACTGAGGGGACAGCGCAAAACGCGCATATCATCACCTATGATGGCGTGCTGGTGACGCACCCGCTGAACCGCGAAATCCTGCATGGCATTACCCGTGCGGCTGTTTTGCCAATGGTCGCGCAAACAATCGAAGAGCGGCCGTTCTCGGTCGCCGAGGCGGAACAAGCTGCTGAGGCTTTCGTTTCGTCGGCATCAGGCTTTGTCATGCCAGTGGTGGAAATAAACGGCAAAAGCATCGGCGATGGAACACCCGGTTCGGCAACCGTTCAGCTTCGCCAAGCCTATATCGATTGGGCACGCCAAACCGCGATATAAGTGGTCGGCATCACATAGGAGCATTTCATGCGTAAAATGATTTTTGCAGCGTTGCTGGCAACCGCAGCTTTGGCATCGGGCGAAGCGATGGCGACGCAGGTCAATATAACCGCCGCAAATCCCGTCATTGATTTGACGATCACCGAATCTGTAGACACCAAGCCAGATATCGCGACCTTTTCAACGGGTGTCCAAACTATGGCACCAACGGCAAGCGAAGCGGTCCGCGCAAACAATGTGCAAATGGCGTCGGTCGTTGCGCGGCTGAAGAAATTGGGCATCGCCGAACGCGATATCCAAACCACGCAGATTAGCCTCAATCAGCAATTTGACTATCGCGATGGGCAGCAGGTTTTCAAAGGCTATCAGGCGTCGAACATGGTGACGTCCAAACTGCGCGACCTGAAGAAATTGGGTGCGTTTTTGGATGCGCTTGCGGTCGATGGGGCAACAAGCTTCAATGGCCCGACGTTCAGCATTGATGATGACAGTGCGTTTCGCGGCGCTGCCCGCGACAAGGTTTGGGCAACGGCGGTGAACCGCGCACAAAACCTTGCACGAAAGGCCGGCTACAATGATGTCCGCGTGTTGCGCGTTGAAGAAACCGACAGCCAAGGCGGTGGCTATCCACCGCCCATGGTCATGCGCGCGATGGATGCGTCTGAAAAGTCGACACCCATAGCGCCGGGTGAGCTAAGCGTCGCGGCAACGCTTTCATTCACCTTTGAAATGGTGAAATAATCTTGTCGGAGGTCGGTTGGATGATCGGCCTCCATTCATTTTACGTTCAATGCCATGGGGGTAGTGCGCAGGAATGTTGAACCGAACTTCAATTTTTGCAGGGCTTTCCGCAATTGCGTTGCTTGCTGCCTTTCCCGCCGATGCGCGTCGCGGTGAACAGGATGATGCACGTCAGGACATGGCGGCTGGAAAAGTAAAATCGCTGCGCGAGATCGAGGCAAGCGTTGTGCCGCGCATGCGCGGGATGCAGTATCTGGGGCCTGAATATGATCCAAGCGCGCAGGTTTACCGGTTGAAGTTCATCAACAAGGACCGCGTCATCTTCGTCGATGTAGATGCCCGAACCGGTAACATTTTACGCCAACGCTGATAGGATTTTGTGGCTGCACGTGAATCTGCTAGCCCGATTTCGACATAATAATTAATATTTGAAGGGGACAGCATGCGCATCTTGATCGTCGAAGACGAACCCACATTGGGCAAGCAATTAAAGTCCACCCTTGAAGGTGCTGGCTATGCGGTTGATTTGTCGACCGACGGCGAAGACGGCCATTATATGGGTTCGACCGAAAATTACGATGCGGTCATTCTCGACCTTGGCCTACCCGAAATTGACGGCCTGACGGTTCTTGATCGCTGGCGCAAGGAAGGCCGCAAATTCCCTGTTCTGGTGCTGACGGCGCGTGACAGCTGGTCCGACAAGGTTGCTGGTCTTGATGCAGGTGCCGACGATTATCTGGCCAAACCATTCCAGACCGAAGAGCTGATCGCGCGTCTTCGGGCGCTCATCCGCCGCGCATCGGGCAATGCTTCGTCCGAGCTTACCGTTGGCGAGGTTCGCCTTGATACACGCTCGGGCCGCGTCACGCTGGGTGGCCAACCTGTGAAGCTGACCGCGCAGGAATATAAATTGCTGTCGTACCTGATGCACCACAAGGGCAAGGTTGTTTCGCGGACCGAGTTGATCGAGCATATTTATGATCAGGATTTCGACCGCGATTCCAACACGATTGAAGTGTTCGTAACGCGCATCCGCAAAAAGCTTGGCCAAGATGTGATTTCGACGATCCGCGGCCTTGGCTACAGCCTTGAGGAACCGGTCAGCTGAACCCGCCGGTCGCCATTACAACGGCCAATCCAGTACCGACGTGGCGAAGCCAGTTTCAGAGCACGGGTTCGCTGACCCGCCGGATGATTCTGACCGCTGCGGCGTGGATTACGATATTGTTGATCGGTGGCGGTGCCGCGCTTGATCGTGTGTTGGTCAGTTCGGTCGAGCAGAATTTCGACAATCAGCTGGAATATGTTCTGACCGCGATGATTGCTTCCGCGGAAATCGGCCCCGATGGTGAAATCCGGATGAACCGCCCGTTGGGCGATCAGCGTTTCCTTGAACCCAATAGCGGCCTGTATTGGCAAATTACCGGCAACGGCGCTATGCCGTTTCCATCCCGGTCATTATGGGACCGCGCATTGAGCGCGCCGGCCAATCATAACGACCAAGCCGTCCATTTTCGGGATAGTAACGAGTTTCGTGACGAACCCCTGCGCATTGCCGAACGCGCGATCAAGCTCCCCGATTCCGACATCGCGTGGACGTTCATGGTCGCGCAAAGCCGTGGCAGCCTTGATCGGCAAATCATCGAGCTACGGTCCGTTCTGGTAACGAGTTTTCTTTTGCTCGGTCTTGGCCTCATTATCTTGGCCGCGCTTCAGACATTTTATGGCCTATGGCCCCTGCGTGCGGTGCGCAAAGCGATTGCGCAGATGCGCAGTGGCCGCGAAAGCCGGGTTACCGATGCTTTGCCAGACGAAGTCATGCCGATGGTGAACGAGCTGAATGCCTTGCTTGACCATAATGAGAAGCAGGCCGAAGAATCGCGGCGTCATGCAGGGAACTTGGCGCATGCGCTCAAGACGCCGCTCACGGTCATCATGAACAGCGCCACCGCGCAATCACTAGACCTCGCCGACACCATTATTCGCGAAGCCACGACGATGCGGCGTCAGGTGGACCACCATCTGGCGCGTGCGCGGGCCGTTGGACGGCGCGGGCATAGCCATAGCCGCGCGGAAGTGTGGGACAGCCTTGAGTCCGTCGAACGCGCCGTCAGCCGCCTATATTCCCACGTCCGGCTCGACATGGCAGGCGACAAGGAAATTGCCGCGCGTGTCGAACGGCAGGATCTCGATGAAATGCTGGGCA
This sequence comes from Sphingomonadales bacterium, assembly GCA_027490455.1. Lineage (GTDB taxonomy): Bacteria > Pseudomonadota > Alphaproteobacteria > Sphingomonadales > Sphingomonadaceae > Sphingorhabdus_B. Next base: position 729 of record JAIXYC010000161.1, on the reverse strand, counting down.
ACGTGATAGAAAACGCAGCCAAATATGGCGGCGGCAGCGTGTTTGTGACGGTCGAGGATGCTGGCGATTTTGTTGAAATGCTGATTGAGGACGATGGCAGAGGCATACCCGAGGGCGAGCGTGAGCGCCTGTTCGACCGCGGCGCGCGTCTTGACACCGGTAAGCCAGGCACGGGGCTTGGCTTAGCAATTGTTCGCGATGTGGTCGAAATTTACGGCGGGACCGTCCGGCTTGAAGAAAGCGAAGATTTGGGCGGTTTGCTCGTGCGCCTCAGGTTACCCAAAGCAACAAGCTAATCAGCTGGCGTCGCGGATCTGCTGATGGTGGCGGATGACTTCATCGATGATGAAGCGCAGGAATTTTTCGGTAAAATCCGGATCAAGCTTGGCATCGCGGGCCAGCTGGCGAAGCCGTTCAATCTGCCGTTCTTCGCGGGCAGGGTCAGCTGGCGGTAGCGCAGATTTCGCCTTAAACTCGCCCACCGCCTGCGTTATTTTAAACCGCTCGGCCAGCATGAATACGAGTGCAGCATCGATATTGTCGATGCTTTCACGAAAACGGGTGAGGGTTTCTTGATCGTCCATGATTGCATCCTGTGCCGATATTGACTGCAACGGACAAGAGGAAATACGCCATTTGCACTTGCCTTGCGGCGCGGCTGTCGTCAGAGCGAAACGATTATGACTGCAACCATACATAAAATCGGCGGAAATCGTGCGCCATCGTTGG
>JAIXYC010000020.1 GCA_027490455.1 Sphingomonadales bacterium | reverse complement strand
TTCTTCCAAAGCGTATCGATCTCATTGCGCAGCTTTTCGTCCGCAGCGGAATGAGCATTGGTCTGGGCGTTGGTCTGGGCGTTGGTCGGTTTGTCTTCGAGGCTCGGGATCGTGAATGTCGACGCGCTTGGCTTTGCGACATTTGGCTTTTTCTGCTCGGGCTTGGTGGCTTTTGGCTTGGCCGGAGCCGATTTTGTCGCACTTTGTTTTTCCGCTTTTGGGTCAGACGCGTTGGCGGTCATGGTAATGCCCGCAATCGCGGCCGCAAGGCAGATGCCACCAATCAGGCTGCGTGTGACGTGAAAACGGAAAGGTCGTTTGCCGGACATAATGTAGGTCATTCGTTCATTTCGCCGGTGCGCCCTGGGCACTGGACGTTGGGGTAGGGGCTTGCACGTCGTTCGATGTCTCAGACACAAAGATGAAGCGGCTAAGGTCGCTGCCCGTGGTTATGTGCAGGCTCACAAGCAGGATGATCTGCAAAGCCACGACGATAATGAGCGCGAATTTGGCGATTTGCAGCGTTCGGTAGGACGCAACGCTGCGCGCTTCAATTTCGTGCCGCATCAACTCAATTGTCATCCGAATTTCGGACACCGACGATGCATGATTGTGCTGCAGCTCGACCAGCTCTTCCTTAAGCGCGTTCACCGATTCGATGAGTTCCGCATTATGATGGCGCGCGTCGGCTTTAATGTCTTTGATATGGTCGCGGACCATGGCCTCGGCACCGGCAGGCTTCACGCCCGCAGCCTTTAACAATTTGCCCAAGCCTTCGAGCTTTTTGCTGTCCGTGCTCATGGCCGGCAAATCAGTGCGCTTGGCTGGTTGATGACACTGCGTATTGGCGTCGAAGGGCGGCCTGTTGATGGTTCAGCAAAGCAAACTCGGGCATTCATACGGGTGCTCCTTATGGGGCGCATTAAGATGCGCGGCGGCCGTCCTCCAGTTTAGAAGCGCCTGTTTTCAATTGTTCACAATGCGCGCTCTGTTTGGGCGAAGTCGGCATAGGCGATTTTTGTGCCATTTTCCATGGGGTTGATGCGCGATTGACGAAGTCCGCCGAGCATGTAACTCTTCGCCTTGGGAAGAGGAGATGCAGATGGCGACAAAAGCGGGCAGCGGAGCTGGAAAAAAGGCCGGAACGAAGAGCGCAAAAAAGAAAGGCGCACCATTTTCCAGCGTTGCAGGCGCGTTTGACGCCGCCAATGATGCCACGATGGCGCTTGGCCCGTTAGCCGGATTGGCGCGGGAGGATTTCATCGGCGCCATTGGTCTGATGCTCCGCCAGACCGCCGCCAACCCGGACAAGGCGTGGAAGGCGACCAGCAGCTTTTCCGAAGATGTCGTCAAAATCATGACCGGAAAGTCCGACCTCGCACCTGACCCCAAAGATAAGCGCTTCATGGACCCGGCATGGACGTTTAACCCCTTCTTCAAAGCGGGCGCGCAATATTATCTCGCGGTGCAAAAGGGCGTCAAAAGCTATATTGAGGATTTGGAACTCGACGCGCTTGAGCGCGACCGTGCCAATTTCATCTCGCAGATCATCATTGATGCGATGTCACCGACCAATACGCTGATCGGCAATCCGACCGCGCAAAAACGGCTTGTGGACTCCGGTGGGCTCAGCCTCGTGAAGGGGCTCAAAAACGCCTATAATGACATGGTTCACAACGACATGATGGTGAGCCAGGTGAACAAAAAGCCGTTCAAGCTGGGCGAGAATGTCGCAACCGCAAAGGGGGCAGTGGTCTATCGCGACGAACGGTTCGAACTCATCCAATATGCGCCCACCACCGACAAGGTGTTTGCCACGCCGCAACTGACCATCCCGCCACAGATCAACAAAATGTATATCAACGATCTGTCCCCGGAAAAATCGATCATCAAATGGCAGACCGACCACGGTATTCAGCCATTCATGATTTCATGGCGCAACCCCACCGAAGATATGGGCGTGTGGGGCATGGCGGAATATATCGAAAGCTGCATCAAGGCGCTGGACGTCGTCTGCGAGATTACCGGCAGCGACAAGGTCAATATTTCGGGCGGCTGTTCCGGCGGACAGACCATGTCCGTGCTGCTGTCCAAGCTGGCGTCGATGGGTGACACCCGCGCCAATGCAATTACCATGATGGTGTGCGTGCTTGAACCCAAGCCCGGCGATACCGAGGCGTCGAGCCTTGTGTCGCACAATGGCATCGCGCTGGCACGGCAACGCGCGGCGAAGAAAGGCGTGATTGAAGGCAGCAGCCTTGCGCGCGGCTTTGCATGGTTGCGGCCAAATGACCTCATCTGGAACTATGTCATCAACAATTATCTGCTGGGCGATGATCCGCCCGCGTTCGACATATTGTTCTGGAACGCCGACGCGACCAACTTGTCATCGGCATTGATGGGTGATTTCTTGGAGCTGTTTGAGGCAAATGCCTACGCCGCGCCGGGCACGTTTGAGATTGCGGGCCATAGCCTTGACCTGACCAAGGTGACGGGCGACCTGTTCGTTCTGGGCGGGACGACCGACCACATCACGCCATGGCGCGCATGTTATAGGTCAACGCAATTGTTCGGCAGCAAAAATGTCGAATTCATCCTGAGCCAGGCTGGCCATATGCAGGCGATCCTGAACCCGCCGGGCAACCCCAAGGCGAAATATTGGAAACATTCAAACGGCAAGACGCCCGCCGACGTCACCGAATGGATGAAAGGCACCGAAGAAGTTGCCGGCAGTTGGTGGCCACATTGGATGGAATGGCTCCACGCGCGGTCCGGCGCAGAAGTCGCCGCCCCCGCAACGCTCGGCAGCAAAGCCCATCCCGCAATGGAAGCCGCACCGGGGCTGTATGTTTTGGAGTGAGGGGCGTGGTCGTCACGACGCCCCATTGGCTCTTTCGTCCTTGCGCGCCCGAGACCATGCGCTAAACTCGTCGCAACGCCAGCGATAAGCGAGGCAAGGGAGTATATATGACCAAAAACCGCGCCCCTACATTCAGCATGGAGACCGTTGACGGTCGCGTCTTGCGGGTTGCGGTTTGGCGCGCGTCGAGGGCGACGAAGAAGCTGCCGATATTGTTCTTCAACGGCATTGGCGCGAATATTGAGGCTATGGCGCCGATGGCGGAGTTGCTCGATGACCGCGACTTTATTACCTTTGATATGCCGGGCATTGGCGGTTCGCCCGACCCGGTGGTGCCCTATAACGCGATATTGATGTCGCGGATTGCGGCGCTGCTGCTTGACCGGTTTGAAATGCCCGTGGTCGATGTCATGGGCGTCAGCTGGGGCGGGGCGATGGCGCAGCAATTTGCGCTGCAAAATGGTGCGCGCACGAACAAGCTTATCCTTGTCGCGACAAGCGCTGGCATGTTGATGGTCCCGGGCAATCCCGCCGCGCTGGTCAAAATGGCTGACCCGCGCCGCTATATAGACCCCGATTTTATGGCGAAGCATTTCAAGACGCTGTACGGTGGTATGGTGGGCAACAAGGCGGAGCATATTGGCCGGATTACGCCGCCGTCGAAGACGGGATATTTCTACCAGCTGATGGCGATGATGGGATGGACCAGCGCGCCATTTCTGCCATTTATGAAAACGGAAACGCTCATCATGATGGGTGATGATGACCAGATCGTTCCGCTGGCCAATGGCAAATTTTTGAACTTCCTCATTCCGAACAGCGAGTTGTTCGTGGTCGAAAATGGCGGGCATTTGTTCCTGCTCAGCCATGTCGAAGAAAGCATAGAGGCGATCCGCCGGTTCCTTGATCGCAATCCAAGCGCGGCGCGTAAAGCCGCCTGATCTTCGGCCGTTGCGGCGTGAAGGTCGGCCCTTTCTTTTTGGCGCTGACCCGTTAGCCTACCGAATCAGGCAATGACGGGGAGAAGCGCATGCGGCATATCGCAATCATCGGTTCCGGTCCGGCGGGATATTACACAGCAGAAGCGGCGCAAAAGAAATTTGGCGACGATGTGCGGGTGGATATCATTGACCGCTTGCCCGTTCCCTTTGGCCTGATCCGTTTTGGCGTTGCCCCCGATCATCAGTCGATCAAGGCGGTGGCGGGCCGTTATGAAAAAGTCGCCTTGTCTGACAATGTCCGGTTTGTCGGCAATGTGACCGTCGGCAAAGATGTCAGCATCGACGAACTTCAGACCTTGTATGACGCGGTCATTCTCGCCACCGGCGCACCTAATGATCGCCCGTTGGACATCGCTGGCGCAGATTTGCCTGGCGTTTTTGGCAGTGCTGCCTTTGTCGGCTGGTATAATGGCCACCCTGATTTTGCCGACCTTCAGCCGCCATTGGATGGCCGGCATGTCGTCATCGTCGGCAACGGCAATGTCGCGCTGGATGTCGCGCGCATATTGTCCAAAACGCGCGCCGAATTTGACGGTTCCGACATTGTTAGTCACGCGCTCGATGTGCTGGAGCATTCAGCGGTCGAGGACATCACCATTTTGGGCAGGCGCGGCCCGCACCAGATTGCGATGACGCCCAAGGAATTGGGTGAACTCGCGCATTTGCAGCGGGCAACCCCGCGCGTCGACACCGACGATCTGCCAGACATCGGCGAAGATGCTTTGTTGGAACCGGGCATTCGCAAATCCGTCACGCATCTGCGCGAATTCGCAGCCATTCCAGAGGCGTTTCGTGCGGATAAACCAATCAGCATCAATTTCGACTTTTTTGCGGCCCCCGTCGCGATTGAGGGCGATGGCAAAGTGCAGCGCGTTCGCGTGGAGCGCATGCGGTTGGATGACCAGTATCGCAGCGTCAGTACGGGCGAAAGCTACACCATAGACTGTTCCATGGTCATCAGCTGTATTGGTTATCAAACCCCATCGATTGACGGCGTGCCGTATGAACATGGCCGCGGCCGCTTTGCCAATCTGGACGGCAGGATATTGCCGGGTCTCTATTGCGTTGGCTGGGCGCGGCGTGGCCCATCCGGCACCATCGGGACGAACCGGCCCGATGGATATAATATCATCGATACCGTGGCGGAGGATATGGCCACTGGCGGTGACAAAGATGGCCGAGCCGGTCTGGATGCGCTGCTGGCATTACGCAAGGTCGACATTGTCACATTCAGCGACTGGAAGAAAATTGAAGAGGCAGAGATTGCCCGTGCCCGCGACGGCGCCCCGCGCGAAAAGTTCGTCCGT
>JAIXYC010000152.1 GCA_027490455.1 Sphingomonadales bacterium | reverse complement strand
GCCATTAGGTCAATGCCAAGCGCGTCAGCGATGGTCTGCACCGCTTTTTTCGCGCCCTCGCGGTCGAGTTGGAACGTTCCGCCCAACAGGTTTTCGGGAAGGTAACCCAACACCACATTGGCGTCGGTCACGGTTGGCGCTTCCCCGCCCTTGCCATAAGCAACTGGTCCGGGAACAGCGCCAGCCGACTGCGGGCCTACGCGCAACGCTTTGGTCAATTCTGGCACATAAGCGATGGAACCACCGCCGGCCCCAACGGTTTTGACATCAAGCGATGACGCCCGCACCGCCAAATGGCCGACCTCGGTCGTACGCACGCGCCGCGGCTCCAGATTTTCGATCAGCGCAACATCGGTCGATGTACCACCAACGTCAAGCGTCAGGATGTTTTTGATGCCTGCATTTTTGCCGACCCAAAGCGCGCCTGTCACGCCGCCAGCTGGACCCGACATCAAAATGTCGACGGGATGCTCCTGCGCTTTTTGCGCCGACATCAATCCACCATCGGACCGCAACAATGACAATTTGCCGCTAAAGCCAGCGTCAGCCAACTTGCTCCGCAGATTGGAGATATATTTGCCGACCACCGGACGGACAGCAGCGTTCGCAACGGTTGTCAGCGTCCGCTCATATTCCTGCATTTCCGGAAGAACTTCATGGCTGAGCGACACCGGAACATTCGGCATCATTTCACGCGCGAGATCACCCACCTGCTTTTCATGTGCGCCATTAGTGTACGCGTTCATAAAACTGACGGTGATTGCTTCGACGCCCTGTTCTTTTAGATAACCGAGAGCCGTTTTTGCCGAGGCTATATCCAAGGGGCGAACTTCTTCGCCTTGTGCGTTCATGCGGCCACCGACAGTGACTGTATCTTCCAAAGCAGCCAATGGCGTTGGCTTTGGCCAGATAATCCATGCGGCAAGACCGCCGGGCACATAAGACCGGGCGATCTGCATGATATCGCGATATCCTTCCGTGACGATCAGGCCGACGCGTGCGCCTTTACCTTCAAGCACGGCATTAGTCGCCACCGTGGTTCCGTGGAGAAAAAATTCGATGCCTGCCGCATCTACGCCAGCGTTCGCGCAAATCGCGTTCACGCCGTTTAAAATGCCCTCGCTGCTGTCATGCGGCGTCGAAGGCGTTTTGTGCCTCCAAAACGCGCCAGTCTCTGCATTGAACAGCAACAGGTCGGTAAAAGTCCCGCCGACATCCACGCCCAAACGATACCCCATTAAACTCTCCTCACGCTGCTTTTGGAAATGATGGCGATTGCGCCACCATGCCGGGCAATTTCCTGCCCATAATTTCTGAAAGCCAATTGCTGGCCTCAATCAGACTTTGTAAATTCATACCTGTGCTGACGCCTGCGCGCTCAAGCATGTAGACGACGTCTTCGCTGGGCACGTTCCCGGCTGCACCCGGCGCGAATGGACATCCGCCAAGTCCGCCTAGCGAGGCATCTACGACGCGCGCGCCAGCGCCAACAGCTGCCCAAACGTTCGCAAGACCAGTGTTCCGTGTGTTGTGGAAATGCACCCGAACAGGAAGCGGGTTAACCGCCTTGCGAATTTCCGTTACGAGCCGTGCAACATGCGCTGGGTTTCCAACGCCAATGGTATCCGCCAACGCGATTTCCACGGGACCAGCCTCAGCGATCGCGACGGCCATTTCAATGACGCGCTTATCGGCCACTTCACCTTCGAATGGACAGCCAAAAGACGCCGCAATTGTGCATTGCGCCGAACGTCCTTCGGCATGGGCAAGCGCGATAATAGCTTTCGCTGCTTCGACCGATTCGTTGCTGCTTTGGCCTTGATTGGCCATCGCAAAGGTATCGGTTGCAACCGCCACCGCGCCCAGCTGATCGATTTTTCCTGTAGCAATGGCGCGCTCTGCACCACGTAGGTTCATGACCAGCCCAATGAACGTGACATCATCGCGATCCGGCAGACCCGCACATATATCTTCCGCGTCCGCCATTTGCGGAACGCGCTTTGGATTTACAAAACTGGTAACCTCAATGCGGCGCGCGCCGGCGTCGATGGCCCTGTTTATCAGCACCAGCTTATTCTGAGTCGAAACCAATACAGCCTCATTTTGCAGGCCATCGCGCGGTCCAACTTCGACAAACTCAATGTGGTCAGAAATGCTCATCGCGACGTAAATGGCATAATTGTATACAAAATCAAATAGGATTATGCGGCCAATTTCGACTTTCGAATTTCCGTATCGGTCGAATGCGCTTCCGCATAGGCGTGGAAGGCGCGCCGGATATGGCCAGTCATTACAGCAGCAGCCCATGCACCATCACGTTTATCAAATGCGATCAGCAATTCGTCGTGATCATGGTGCGAACGACGCAGATTTTCCAAGTCATAATGTCGTGCCGTGCGCAGAACCACAGGTTGCTCGGTAACTTGCGCAAGCATGTTGGTGAGCCGCTCAGATGCGGCAGCTGCAAGGATAATCGCATGGAACTGCCGATTATGATCCAAAAATTTCGGCACATCGGGATTAGGCATGTCGATAGCCTGCTTAAGCTGGGCATTGTGAAAACGAAGCTGCCCCAATTGCTCACGGGTAATCCGGCTTGCTGCGCGCTTTGCGGCATGCGCCTCCAGCATGGCCCGCAATTGGAAGGCATCTTCCAGATCATCCAGTGACCAGTCCGCCACAAAACTCCGCTGCGAATCGTTCCGCCGAATGAACATCTCTGCCTCAAGCCGGCGGAGTGAATCGCGTACAGGCGTACGCGAAACCCCGCACAATTCCGCAAGCGCCTCTTCACGAATTTGCGAACCGGGCTGCAATTCACCAGACAAAATCATGCTGCGTATATTGTTATATGCTCGTTCCGATGCCCGGGACATTAGTGCAACGCTCCTCTTGACGAATGCCATTTGTATACAATAAGCTGCCATCAAAGCAATAATTGGAAAACTAGGGGAGTAAAGTTACATGCGTATTGGGAAAAGTGCACTCCTGTCATCGATAGCAGTCAGTGTTTTAATTCCGACCACGGCGTTCGCACAGACGGCCGAAGAGGGCGTTGAAGCTGAAGAAATCATCGTAACCGCGCGTCGACAGAATGAACGGCTCGTGGACGTCCCTGCATCTGTATCCGTTATTGATGCCGAATCGCTTGCGAAAACCGGTGCAGACAATGCGCAAGGATTTGCCCAGCTTACACCCGGCGTAACAATCGTAACGGGAACCGCCGAAGCCGGTGATACACAAATCAACATCCGCGGCATTAACGGCGCGCGTGACGCTGAAAGCTCGGTCGCTCTTGTCGTTGACGGCATTTTGAAGACCAACACTGCGCAGCTCAACCAAACGCAAGGCACGCTGCGCCAGATCGAAATATTGAAGGGCCCACAAGGCGCCATCTACGGTCGCAACGCGGCTGCCGGCGCAATTGTCGTGTCGACCGTGAAGCCAGGCGATATCCTCGAAGGCGCTGTGAAGCTTAGCTACGCTAACGAAAAAACGGTGGAAGGTTCGGCCTATATCTCATCGCCATTGGGCGATAATGCAGGCTTTGTTCTGTCGGGCAACTACCGCAGCACGGACGGTTTTTACCGCAACCTGTATCTCGATCAAAAGGTGGTCGATGATCAGGAGGTCTACTCCATCGACGGCCGCTTTATGGCGCAACTGGGCGATGCGACGGAACTGGACGTAAAGGCCCGCTATTCGAAGTTCTCCGGCGCCTCGATCAACTTCAACTCGGTATTCCATATCGAAGCATTTGGCGGTGCATTTTTCGAAGACGTCGATGCCCACGAACTGCGTTACTACGGCAACATTCGCCCAACGAACGACCAGCGGTCGATCGACCTTTCGGCAAAAATCGATCATGACTTTGGCTCAACGCGTTTAACCGCTTGGGCATTATATTCAGATGTCGATCAAAGCCTGACGGCAGACGGTACCTCGGCTGATTTTGCGCGTTACATTTCACCTGCGCTGGGCGCGCCTTCAAACGCAACAAACCTTGCGGTCCAGAACAAATGCTTTGCAACGACGGCCTCTTTGACCGGCTTCAAAGTCAACGCGCCGGGTTTCGTCGGACAGGTTCCAGTGCCATTTATCTTTGCACCAACGACGGGTTCAACTTTTGGTGCGTACAGCCCGACAACCTGCGACGGCACGCAGCTGCAAATTCGCAACCAAAAGGACATCAGCGGCGAAATCCGTTTGGCGTCGAACACGGATGGCGCGCTGAATTGGCAATTGGGTGTCTATGGACTGCACATCGACCGCACCGTGGGCGTCAGCCTTGGCGCGGACTTGGGCCAAGGCGTCAGCCGTGCGCTGTACAACGCACCGGGCAGCAGCAACCCGACTTCGCAGTTGTTCAACGACACGTTCAAGACCGATGTTTATGCCGCATTTGGTTCGCTCGACTATAAAATGTCCGATCAATTCAAAGCGGGCGTTGCATTGCGTTATGACGTTGAGGACCGGACTACGTCCAACCTCGTGCCAAATGTGTTCGACCCGATTACCGGTGCGAAGATTAACCCCGGCCTTCCTGCAACAGGCGGGATCGCCGATAAATCAGCCAGCTTCAAGCAAGTGCAGCCAAAGGTCACACTTAGCTACACGCCGAATAGCTCGACAAACATTTACGCCAACTGGGGCATTGGATTTAAATCGGGTGGCTTCAACAACACCGGTTCGTCTGCTCTGGTCAACGCAAACTTCAATGTTCCTGCAATCGGCGCAGGCGTGACGATCAATGACCTGTTCCGCAAAGAGCGGTCGAGCTCATTTGAAGCGGGCATCAAGGGATCGTTGTTCGACAACCGCGTCACGTTTGATCTTGCTGGTTATTACACCCGCATCACAGACATGCAGTTCTTCGAATTCTTCGTTGGCTCCTTTGGTCTGCTGCGTGTTGTTTCCAACATCGATCAGGTCGATGTGAAGGGTGTCGAGCTGAACACCAGTGCAAAAATTATGGATGGTTGGAAGGTCTTCGGTTCGGTTAACCTGACGGACAGCGAAATTAAGGAAAATGCGTCACGGCCTTACACCGTAGGCAACAAATCGCCTTATACTGCAGACTACACGATCAACCTCGGCAGCCAGATTGACAAACCGCTGAATGACAGCATGGATGTGGTTCTGCGTGCCGATTACCGGATTACCGGTGCGACGTGGTTCCACACCGTTCAGAATCAAACACGTTCAACGATTTTCAGCCAGCTGCTGCCAATTTCGGCGCTTGCACTGCCCGGGGCCGTTGGAAACGCCAATTACAGCGTAGCCAAGCGTGATCCATTCGGTGTCTTGAACCTGCGCTTTGGTCTCGAGGGTGAAAATTGGAATGTCACTGCATTCGCTGACAATTTGCTCGACCGCAAATATATCAACGAAGCCATTCCAGCGATTGAATTTGGCGGTTCATTCATCTCGCCAGGCGCGCGTCGCCTGATGGGTGTCGAAGTGGGCTACAAATTTTAATTAGACCGTTCATTCGTTCTAACAGAAGTTGGTAGTTGAATTCCATTCTCGCACTTTGCGTAAGCGCGTGGGATACATGTAAAATTAGGATGGCATCGCGAATAATATTCGTGGTGCCATCTTACTATATCTCATGGCATTTTGCTTAGCTGAAACACCGAAAACATATGAAATCCACCTCGCGTAGTTCACGGGGCAGCGGGTTGCGTGGCTAATGGAGGCTCTTCCATATGGCTCAGGCAAATGAGACTGCCAGCCATCGAAGACGGTTGGGTAGCCGGCCGAACGGCTGCATGTGGGGGGAGCGCGCCGCAACGCGGTTCGAGCATTCCGTCAAATAATGTTGGGATCTGCTTGCAGTCTTTGTGAGGCCGCTTACGTCCCGCGCACCAATGTGCTGCGCGCAAGGCGGTATACCAATCCTGCAAGCCCATCATAATTGGCGCGGTGGTACGCCGAATCGGGTGCCAATTGCTCTGTCAGGCGTTTGTGCGCCGTCCCAAGCGCATGATAAGGCACGCTGGGCAGCAAGTGATGCAATGCGTGGTACCGCAGACCCACAGGTGCCCATATCTCTGCCAGTAAACCAGGGGGCGGGACGTTGACGCTGTCGAGGAACTGGGCGGTCACACTCAACGGCTCACCATCATTTTCCCATAAATGCGCGACAAGCGTGCGGACTTGGTTGAGCACGGCGACGCTGGCGACGATGGCAAGGAAGATGAGAAAAGACTGCAGCGGGATGAAACCGGTAAATACGCCGGTCAGCAGCGCAATCGACCAGATGCTTGCGGCGGTTTCCTGCACGATCCAGTTGCGATGTGCGTCGCCCTCGGCGGGCTTGCGCCGGAATGCAGGGTTGATCGCCAGACCCGAATAACGTTCGACCACGACGGTGCGCAGCGCAGGGATGAACAGCGAAAGCGGTGCAAGCACGGCGTTGCGGAACAGCAAAGCGACAGGCGCCAACAACGAAACGATAATGAAGATAGGCAGCGTCCATGGCTTCATCAGCGCCAAGGGCAGATATTCCGGATCTTGATCGGTGCCATAACGCGTGCGTGCATGGTGCAGGTTGTGGATGCCTTCATACATATAAGACGGGACGAGCAGGGGCACGCCAATCACGGCGTTAAAGCCAAAGCGGAAACCGGGAAGCGCCGAATGCTTCACATGCGTGACTTCGTGAATGAAGCCGCCGGCGCGATATAGGCCAAGGATAGAGACCAAAGCCGCAACGCACTGAACCCACAGGGTTCCGGACATGATGGCCACCGCAAGTCCGGCGTAACCAACCAGCGCCGACAAAAGGAAATCCGACCAGAAAATGCGCGGGTTCGGCGCGGCAAGATCGCGCGTGAGTTCGGCAACCGCACGTAACATCGCTTTGTCATCAGGAACCTGTTTGAGGCGCGCCGCACGGCCTACGAGATCACCGCCAGAAATGGCGTCGTCTATGGGCGTGTGCGGGGTCAGTAACATTTCACTCATGCGCGTATCAATCTGCCTGTCGGAACCTGTTTGACCCTACATAGGCATTAGTCGTGGCGATAAAATGGCAGAATATATGAATTATGGCGGTTTTCTTTCGGCGCGCTAATCCTAACATGTGCACAGGCTTGCCAGCCGTGGCTTGGGCGCTAAACAAACGTCCATGTTAGGTGTCTGTTATTATCCCGAGCACTGGTCCGAGGATCATTGGCCACGCGATGCGCAAAGAATGTATGATCTTGGGCTGCGTTATGTCCGGATTGGCGAATTTGCGTGGGGCCGTATCGAAAAGGCGGAAGGCATATTCGATTGGGCATGGATGGACCGCGCGATCGACGTGCTCGGCGCGGCCGGACTGAAAGTCGTGCTTGGAACGCCCACCGCAACGCCGCCCAAATGGCTGTGCGAAAAATATCCCGACATTTTGCCTGTCGACATCAACACCGGCCAAGTTCGTGGTTTCGGATCGCGCCGCCATTATGACTTTTCGAGTGAAACATATCTCGTGCAGGCCGAACGCATCACCGCCGCCATGGCGCAGCGTTATGGCAGCCATCCGCATGTGGCCGGTTGGCAAACCGACAATGAATTGTGCTGCCACGATACGACCATGAGCGCATCGCCAGCGGCGCTGGAAAAATTCCGGGCCTATTGTGCGCAACGTTATGGCACGATCGCGGCGCTGAATGCGGCGTGGGGTAATGTTTTCTGGTCAATGGAATATGACCATTTTGACCAGATCGATCTGCCGTTTTTCACGGTCTGCGAAACGAACCCCGCGCATCGCTTGGCCTATCGGCGCTTTGCCTCGGAACAGGTCGTTCGCTTTCATGACGTCATGATATCTGCGATTCGTCGCCACGCCGCGCCGCACCAGTGGGTGACGCATAATATCATTCCGCCCGCGACAACGGGCGTCGATAATGCGGCGCTGACCCGCGCGCTCGATTTTGTCAGCTATGACAATTATCCGCTCGGTTTTTCCGATCAGCTCATGGCCAAAGCATCGGCTGATGCATGGAAGCCATTCATGCGCACGGGGCACCCTGATTTGGCCGCGCTCAATTTTGATTCGGTGCGCGGGCTATCCAAAGGTGCATGGTGGGTGATGGAGCAGCAGCCCGGGCCCGTAAACTGGGCGCCGCATAATCCGCGTCCTGCGCCGGGCATGGTGCGCCACTGGACGCTTCAGGCTTTTGCACATGGCGCGGCCTGCGTGGCCTATTTCCGCTGGCGGCAAGTGCCCTTTGCCCAAGAACAAATGCATGCCGGGCTCAGGCGGCCAGATGACATGCCCGCCGCGGCATGGGCGGAAGTGGAACAGGCCGCATCGGACATGCAGCGGCTTGGCGACTTGTCGGTTGTTGCTGCGAAGTCTCCTGTCGCCATTATCATTGATCCGGTGTCCGGCTGGGTCGACGATATTGAACGGCAGGGTGCGGGATATCGCTACGACGCGGTTGTCTTCCAATATTATCGTGCGTTGCGTGGCCTTGGCGTTGATGTCGACTTTGTGTCCGCAGGCGACGCGCAGCTGGCCGGATATCGGCTGGTCGTTATACCGACCATGGCGGTGGTTGAAGATGCCGCGTTCGATGCGTTGCAGGCGAGCGACGGAATATTGCTCTTCGGGCCACGCGCGGGTGCGAAGACTGATGAATTTTCGATAAGCGATGGCCTGCCGCCCGGACGGCTGCGTGACTTTGTACCGGTGAAAGTCACTTCAGTCGAAACGCTGCGCGCGGATTGCGGTGGCAGCATTGCCTATAAAGGCGCGGCGTATGAAAGTGGCCGTTGGCGCGAGACGATTGAAGTGGGCGACGCGGACATCATCGCAACCTATGAAGACGGGGCACCAGCAGCGGTGCGGGCTGGCCGAAGCATCTATCTCGCGACGCTGACGGACGATGCCTTTCTGACTGACTTGTTTGTCGATTTATGTGCGGAGGCGGACGTGCAGATTACACCGCTGCCGCCGACGTTGCGCTTGCGCCGACGCGGTGAACTGACGTTTGCGTTCAATCTGGATAGCGTCAGCGCGCGCGCCCCAGCACCGACAGGCGCAGAGTTTGTCATCGGCGGTTCGGACATCGAACCTTATGGTGTTGCTGTCTGGCGTTAGCGTTCTTTGGTCGCGCTGAATTTCACGTCCGGATGCTTTTCTTGCTGATAACCAACATCCCATGACGAACGCGCCATAAACACGGGGTGGCCATCGCGGTCCTTCGCCATGTTTCCGCCATTGAACGAGATGAATTGGGCAAGCGCCGTGTCCGACCCGATGAGCCAGCGCGCCGTGTCATATGGTGCGGGCTCCAGAAACGCATCGACCTTATATTCCGCCTCAAGCCGCGAAATCAGAACGTCGAGCTGAAGTTGCCCGACGACGCCAATCACCCAGTTTGAACCGATCTCCGGATAGAATACCTGAATGACGCCCTCTTCGCTCAGATCATCCAGCGCCTTGCGCAGCTGCTTTGTCTTCGTGGGGTCACGCAACACGACGCGGCGTAATATTTCCGGCGCAAAGTTGGGCAGACCGGTAAAGCGCACGTCGTTGCGTTCGGACAAGGTGTCGCCCACGCGCAAGGTGCCGTGGTTTGGAATGCCGATGATATCGCCGGGTTCCGCGCTGTCGGCAATCTCGCGATCTTGCGCGAAAAACAGGATCGGCGAATGGATCGCAACCGGCTTGCCAAGTCCGGAAGGCGTCAGCTTCATGCCGCGTTTGAAGGTACCGGAACACAATCGCATGAACGCGATGCGGTCACGATGCTGCGGGTCCATATTCGCCTGCACCTTGAAAATGAAGCCCGTGACTTCTTTTTCCGACGGATCAATATCGCCCTTCGAACTGGGTTGCGGGCGCGGCGGCGGCGCATATTTGGCGATGGCGTTGATAAGCTCGACCACGCCGAATTCTTTCAGCGCGGAGCCAAAGTAAACAGGCGTTAGATCACCATTTTGGAACGCGGTCAGATCGAACTCGGAATATCCAGCCTGGGCAAGCTCCGCCTCTTCGCGCAGCCGCGCGACGCCCGCGGGCGTGAGCACATCTTCAAGGCTTGTGGCATTCAGGCCGTCATGGTCACTGACTTTGCCTTCAAACGCCTTGCTGTCGCCCGATGGCTGGCTGAGGCGACCGCTGTTAAAGTCATACAGGCCTTCAAACTCGCCGCCCATGCCCACCGGCCAGTTCATTGGGCACACATCCAGCGCCAGTGCATCGGCGACTTCATCGATCGTCTCAAATGCGGGGCGACCTTCACGATCCACCTTATTGACGAAGGTGATGATCGGAACGCTGCGCAGGCGGCAGACTTCGAAAAGCTTGCGGGTTTGCGGCTCGATACCCTTTGCGGCGTCGATGACCATGATGGCAGAATCGACAGCAGTCAGCGTTCGGTAGGTATCTTCGGAGAAATCCTCATGCCCCGGCGTATCGAGCAGGTTGAAGACAATGCCGTCTTTTTGAAACGTCATCACCGAAGACGTAACCGAAATTCCGCGCTGCTGCTCAATCTTCATCCAGTCGGAACGCGCACGGCGTGCCTGACCGCGCGCCTTTACTTCGCCCGCCAAGTGAATGGCGCCACCTTGAAGCAAAAGCTTTTCAGTCAGCGTTGTTTTACCCGCATCGGGGTGGGAGATAATGGCAAAGGTTCGGCGGTTGAGCGTCATACCGCGCGGCTTAGGGATGATTGATTATCGCTTCAACCCGTTTGTCAGAAGGTCAGCGGCAATCACCCGGCCTTTTTATCCGCGAAGCACCGCGCCAAGTTTGGCCGCGGCCGCAATGACCTTATCTGAAATCAGTTTCAGATCATCATCGCCATAGCTTTTGTCGGTAGGTTGAAGCGTAATTTCAACCGCCAGACTGACTTGGCCCTCAGGTACGCCCTGCCCGGCAAAGCGGTCAAACAAACGCGCTGCGACGATGTTGTCTTTGTCGCATCCCTTAATCGCCCGAACCAGATCATTGGCCGGCGTATCTTGCGAAACCAGAAACGCAAAGTCGCGGGTAACGGCTTGCAATGCAGGCGGTGTGAAGGCCGGGCGCATAAAGCCAGTGGCTTTTTTGAGCGGTATCGCATCCAAAAAGATTTCCGCGGCGACAACGCTGCCATCCAGGTCAAAGGCTTTTGCCGTTGCCGGATGCAGCGTGCCAAATGCGGCAAGAATATTCTTTGGCCCCATGCGCAATGTCGCCGATTGTCCGGGATGATAATGCGCACCGGCATCGTCCATCACGAGCAGACCGTCGGTTGCGACACCCGCTGCCTTGAGCAACGCGATGGCCTCTGCCTTGGCATCAAAAGCATCAAATTTTGCTGATTTGCCGGTCGCCCAGTTGCGCACAGCCCTGTCACCCGCCAGCACGATGCCCGCCGTCAGACGTTCGTCGCTTGTCCCATCCGCTGCGGCAAAATAACGCCGTCCTATTTCGAACAGACGCACCGATGATGCGCCGCGGTCCATGTTCCGCTGCGCTGCTGACAGCAACCCCGGCAACAATGAAGGGCGCATGACCTTCATGTCTTCGGAGATCGGGTTGGCAAGGCTCCATGTGCCGCCACCAAATGCGTCCGCTGCCTTTTGCGGTAGGAACGACCAGTTGATCGCTTCGTTCAAACCGCGCGCCGCCGCTGCACGGCGCACTTTGCGTTCCAGCGACTGAACAGGCGTTGCGGTTGGTTTGGCAACGCCGTCTGCACGTGGCAATGGCACGGACACGACATTGTCGAGGCCGACGATACGCACGACTTCTTCGACGATGTCTGCAGGGCCATCGACGTCACGACGCCATGTCGGCACGGTAACGCGCCAGTCGTCGCTTACCGAAAAGCCCAGCCTTTCCAAGATATTGCGCTGTTCGTCCGGCGCAACATCGACGCCGCCTAGTTGCTGGCAATATTGGGTGTCATAAGAAATGTTGCGCGGCGCAACTGGCGCAGCGCCCGACCGGGTGATTGCACTTGGCGTCCCGCCGCAATGGTCAAGCACGAGCTTGGTCGCGATCGCCAGTCCGTCTTCCAGAAACGCTGGGTCAACGCCGCGCTCAAAACGTTGCCGCGCATCGCTGGTCAACGCAAGCTTCTGCCCGGTGCGCGCAATATGTTCGGGGTCGAAATAGGCGCACTCGATAAGGACATCAGTCGTCGTTTCCGAAACGCCGCTATGCTCGCCACCCATGATACCGCCAATGTCATGCACCATGCTGTCGTCAGCAATGACGGTCATGGTCGAATCCAGCGTATAGGTCTTCCCGTTGAGGGCGACCATATCTTCCCCGTCGACCGCCTTGCGTGCCACCAGCGCGCCGTTCAGCTTTGCGCGGTCATAGACGTGCAACGGCCGGCCAAGGTCGATGGATATGAAGTTGGTGATGTCGACAAGCACTGAAATCGGCTTTTGGCCAATGGCTTTCAGCTTGCTGCGCATCCATTCGGGGGCGTCGCCATTGCGGACACCGGATACCGCTTGTGCGTAGAACGCAGGGCAGCCTGCGGCGTCGTCAGTGCGCACGATCGGCGCGGGTTCGCTGCCTTCATTTGGCGTGTCCAAATTGATTTTGTAGACTTCGTTCAGCGGGCGCAATGTCCCAAGGCCTGCTGCGGCGAGGTCACGCGCAATGCCGCGAACGCCCATGCAATCCTGACGGTTGGGGGTGATGCTGACATCAATGACCGGGTCGTCCAAACCAGCCCAATCGGCATAGACCGTCCCCACCGGCGCATCGGCCGCGAGTTCGATGATGCCATCATGGTCGTCGCCCAATTCCAGCTCCGCAATCGAGCACATCATCCCGTTGGATTCGACGCCTCTGATCGCGGCAACCTTCAGCACCATGCCATTTGCGGGAACGACAGCGCCCGCTGGGCCGAATACGCCAAGCATGCCTGCGCGCGCATTGGGTGCGCCACAGACCACCTGAAGCGGCTCGCCGCCCGCATCGACGGACAAGACCTGCAACTTATCAGCCTGCGGATGCGGCGCCGCGCTTAGCACCTTTGCAATGCGGAACGCGGACAATTTGTCTGCCGGGTTTTCGATGCCTTCAACCTCAAGCCCGATACGGTTCAGGCAATCGGCAACGGCCTGCATATTGGCATCGGTATCAAGATGCTCTTTCAGCCATGACAATGAGAATTTCATGCGCCTACTCCTCCGCTCAGCGTCGGAACGTCGAGCGCGTCAAATCCGTAATGTTGCAGCCAGCGATTATCGCCGTCGAAGAAGGCACGCAGATCGTCCATCCCATATTTCAGCATGGCAAGGCGGTCGACGCCGGTGCCAAAGGCAAAGCCCTGCCATATATCGGGATCAAGCCCGCAAGCCTCGATAACCTTGCGATGGACCATGCCGGAGCCAAGAACCTCCATCCAGCCTTCCGATCCGCCAATGACGCGCTTGCCGTTGACCATCGAATAGCCGACGTCGACTTCGACCGATGGTTCGGTGAAGGGGAAATAGCTTGGACGCAGACGCAAGACGACATCCTCACGTTCAAAATAGGCCTTCAAAAATGTCTCCAACGTCCATTTCAGGTGACCAAGGTGAATGCCCTTGTCGATGACAAGGCCTTCGATCTGGTGAAACATCGGCGTGTGCGTCGCATCGCTGTCGCTGCGGTAGACGCGGCCAGGTGCGATAATGCGGATCGGTGGTTCCTGTGACGTCATGGTGCGGATTTGCACCGGTGATGTGTGCGTCCGCAGCAGCATTTTGCTGCCTTCGCGCGCCATTTCGTCGGGGAAATAGAATGTATCATGCATCGCGCGCGCAGGGTGCGTTTCGGGAATGTTGAGCGCGGTGAAATTGTGCCAATCGTCTTCAATCTCGCGCCCTTCGGCAACCGCGAAGCCCATGTCGGCAAAGATTTCGGCAAGCTCGTCCATGACTTGGCTGACGGGATGCACTGTGCCGCGCGGCGTTTCGGGCGCAGGCAATGTCATGTCGACATATTCGCTTGCGAGACGCCGGTTTAGCTCGGCTGTTTCCAGAGCTGCTTTTTTCGCGGCCAGCGCTGCGGTAACGCTTTCGCGCAGACCATTGATGATCGGACCTTGCGTCTGGCGTTCATCAGGTGACATCGCGCCCATTGTCTTGAGCAACGCCGAAACGCTGCCTTGCTTACCAAGGGCGGATATCCGAACAGCCTCCAGCGCATCCAGCGTATCCGCGGAATCAATCGCTGCCATCAGTTCGGTTTGGAGTGTCGCAATATCTGTCATCATGGTTCGCCTGAATAAGCAAAAGGGCGCGAACGGCAAGTGCCGCCCACGCCCTTTTGCGCAATATCGAAGTTTTAGGAGCTTATGCTGCTTTCGCGAGCGCTGCCTTCGACTGCGCAATGATCGTGCTAAACATCGCGGCTTCGTTCATCGCGAGGTCGGCAAGCACTTTCCGGTCGAGTTCAACGCCAGCGAGCTTCAGGCCATGCATGAACACGCCATAGGTCATGCCTTCGGAGCGGACTGCGGCGTTGATACGCTGGATCCACAATGCGCGGAAGTTCCGCTTGTTTACCTTACGGTCGCGATATGCGTACTGACCGGCCTTTTCGACCGCCTGACGTGCGACGCGGATGGTATTTTTGCGACGGCCATAATAGCCCTTCGCCTGCTCTAAAATTCTTTTATGTTTGGCTTTGGTGGTCACACCACGTTTGACGCGTGCCATAATCTATATCCTTTTCGTTTTTCGTGGTCGCGTGGCTTAACCGAAAAACCGGTTCCCACTTTTTCGCACCACGCTCAGTCTGAAAACGTTCGCTTGGTCTTACAGACCGTATGGCGCCCATTTCTTGATTGTCTTGGCATCGGGATCAGAGATCACGCTGGTGCCACGGTTTTGGCGGATATACTTGGCATTATGGCTGCTCAAACGGTGCCGTTTTCCAACGACGCCATGTTTGATCTTGCCTGTTGCGGTGATTTTGAAGCGTTTCTTCACACCGCTCTTGGTCTTGAGCTTGGGCATTTTGGTCTCCTTTGTTGAGTCCGTATCAAGCCG
>JAIXYC010000156.1 GCA_027490455.1 Sphingomonadales bacterium | reverse complement strand
TTGGCGAAGCTTGATTGGTCGAACAGGCCGACCGCTTCGCGCACGGCCTTGCATTCCTCTGCATTGGCTTCAAACCAATTCTGGCGGCCATAGCTATATGCATATTCGGGCGTGCTGCCCGGTTCACCATACCAGTTGGCACGTTCCCAGCCGAAAGCTTCGCCAAAACACGCACCTTGCGCGACGAGCCGGTCGTGTAAGGCGGATTTCCGAACTCCGCGTGCGGTTTCATATTGCTTGAACGGATAATGCGTTGCGTACAGTAGGCCGAGGCTTTCGGTAACGCGTTCGCGCAGATATTTGCGGTTAATCTGGAACGGCATGTTGCGGCGGATATCGACGGTCCACAGGTCTGCCGGCGGAATACCATCGCGGATCCAGTCCGCCATAACCTTGCCCACGCCGCCGGCCGATTGCAGGCCGATGGAATTGAGGCCAGCGGCGACAAAGCAGCCTTTCAATTCGGCGCTTTCACCCAGGTGGTATCGCACGTCCGGGGTGAAGCTTTCGGGACCGCAGAAGAATTTTTGAATGCCCGCTTTTTCCAGTGCAGGCACACGGCGCATCGCATCAATCAACAATGGCTCAAAATGTTCGAAGCTTCCCGCAATTTCATCGAAACAGAAATCTTCGGATATGCCGTCCATACCCCATGGCCGCGCATTGGGTTCAAATGCGCCGACAAGCAGCTTGCCCGCGTCATATTTGTAATAACCACAATAATCATAATCGCGCAGAACCGGCAGGGTATTGTCGATGCCTTCCACGCCTTCGAATAGAACATAATAATGCTCACATGCGTGCAATGGGGCCGCAACGCCAACGCTGGCGGCCAAATCACGCGTCCACATACCACCGCAGATGACGACATAATCCGCGTCAATCGAACCATCGTCCGTATCCACGCCCGTGATGCGATCACCATTGTGGCGGATTCTGGTGACTTTGGTGTTTTCAAAGATTTTAGCGCCGCCGGTGCGCGCACCTTTGGCCAAGGCCTGCGTGATATCGACTGCATTCGCATAGCCGTCGCTTGGGATATGAATACCGCCGACGACATCATCAACATTGACGATATGGGCAAGCTCTTTGATTTCTTGTGGTGTTACGACATGCACGGGCAGGTCAAATACCTTGGCCATGGATGCGCTGCGCTTTAACTCCTCAAAGCGTTCGGCGTTGGTGGCCATCGAAATCGAACCGCACTGGCGATAGCCCGTTGCCTGGCCGGTTTCTGCCTCAAGCCCGCGATAAAGTTCGCCGGTATATTTTGCGAGCTTGGTCATGTTGATGCTGGGCCGCAATTGCCCGACCAACCCAGCCGCATGCCATGTCGTGCCGCTGGTCAATTGCTTGCGTTCCAGCAAGACCACGTCGTCCCAACCGATCTTGGTCAGGTGATATGCAATCGAACAGCCGATGACACCGCCACCGATGATGACGACTTTTGCCTTTTTGGGTAATTCAGCCACGCGGATCAGACCTTCATCTTGGCGTTATCAGGATCGTAAACAGGGTGCTCCAGCACTGTGCCGATGCGTCGTTCGCCCTGTAACACGATATCGAACTGCGACCCCGGCGCCGCATTTTCAATGGGCACGCAGGCGAAAAACAGGCTCTTGCCAACGCGATGTCCATAGCCGCCTGATGTTGTCAGGCCGATACAATGGTCACCCACCAAACATGGTTCGCCACCGCGCACATCGACATTATCTGCATCAACCGCACCGTACACGATGCGGAAGCGCTCAGGCGCATCCAACGTCGCCTGCTTGCCGACGAAATCATCCTTTTTGAAATTGATGAAGCGCGGCATGTCTGCCTCAATCATCGTCAATTCGTTGGTAAGCTCGGAACCCCAGGCCTTATAACCCTTTTCGACCCGCATGCTGTTTGCTGCGTATAGTCCGTAATTGACGATGCCGAATTCCTGTCCAGCTTCCCACACTGCTTCGTAGAGTGCCGCGAGGTCCTTCATCGCTGGATGCAATTCCCAGCCCAATTCTCCGGCATAAGACACACGAAGCGCACGCATGGTAATGCCCGCAATCTCGATTTCCTGACCACTGAGCCAGCGGAAACCTTCGTTGCTAAGGTCGGCGTCGGTTAGTTTTTCCAGCACGTCGCGCGAACGCGGGCCGTTCATCACGAGAACGCCAAGGTCCATCGTCAGATTGCGGATGGTCACATCTTCGTCCGGCAATTTGCTTTGGATCAGCAAATCCCAATCGCGCTGTTCCGCCGCTGCTGCCGAGAGGCAATAGAAATGGTCGTCTGCGAAACGCGTCACGGTCATTTCGCCATAAATGCGGCCCTGCACCGAAAGCGGATGGACCAAGCCGATACCGCCCAATTTTTTGGGCATGCGGTTGGCGCAAATACGGTTGAGGAATGCCTCGGCATCTGGTCCGCTCACATCATATTTCGCAAAGCCGGACAGATCGAGCACGCCGACCCGTTCAGCAACCGCCTTTACCTCTGCTGCGACCGCGTCAAAGCTGTTGGTGCGGTGATAGCCACCTTCTTCTTCTGCACCGTCGAGGGCAAAATATTTAGGCCGCTCCCAGCCGTAGGTTTCGCCATATACCGCGCCAGCGGACAGCAAGCGGCCATATAGCGCGCTCATCTTTTGCGGGCGGCCATCGGGTTCTTCTTCACCGGGAAGCCGCGTCGTGAAAGTCATGCGGTAATCAAGGAAAACCTTAGCGCGACTGTAATCTTCGTCCGCATAAGGGCCGTAACGGCGCGGATCGAATTCGGTCATGTTGATATCGGCATCACCGAACACCATCCACTGCGCCAGATATTTTCCAGCTCCGCCGCCTTGCGCGATGCCAAAGCTTGTGCCGCAACAATGCCAAAAATTCTTTAGGCCAACCGCTGGTCCCAGCAGAGGCCCGCCATCCGGCGTATGCGGGATCGCGCCGTTGACGAAGCGCCGCAGACCGACTTCACCAAAAATCGGCATCCGCTCAATCGCGCGCTCCAGCCATGGGGCAATCCGCTCGAGATCTTCTGGAAACAACTCGCTCGTCGAATCCCATTCAGGGTTTCCACCGCGCGGCGCCCATGCTTCGGCGAGGCCCGTATTTTCATACACGCCAATCAGTCCGCTTTTCTGCTCCTGCCGGAAATATCCCGACACATGGGGGCAACGCATGACCGGTATTTCTTCATCGCGATCTTTGAATGCGGGGATAGGATCGGTGACAACATAATGATGTTCCATGTTTGTCACAGGAATATCAATGCCCGCCATTTGCGCGATTTGCCGGGCATAGCAGCCCGCGGCATTTACGACTATTTCGGCCCGGACCGTGCCCTGCTCAGTCTCCACATCCCATTCGCCAGATGGCAATTGCGTCAGCGCCGTCACGCGGTTTTTGCGCACAATTTTGGCGCCCATATTCTTGGCACCAATGGCGAGCGCGTTGCAAATACCCGATGGATCGGCATGCCCGTCTTCGGTCGTCCGCGCACCGGCGATGACGCCGTCAAGGGTCATGAATGGGTTGTGACGGAGAATTTCCTCAGGCGGGATAATCTCCATCTCGAACCCGATGATTTTCGAAAAGCCCTGAATGTAGCGCATCCACGCCAGCTCACGCTCGTTGGTTGCAAGACGGATGCCGCCGGATTTATGCCAACTGACATATTGCCCAGTCAGACCCTCCAACCGCGGATAGAGGTCATTGCTATACGCATGCATCTTGGCAAGGTTGAAGCTGCCCGTGATATTGGGGCACTGCCCAGCCGCGTGCCATGTCGAGCCAGAGGTCAGCTCATCCTTTTCAATTAGCAGACAGTCCGTCCACCCGAGTTCAGCGAGATGGTAAAGCAACGAAGCCCCCATTATGCCGCCGCCGATTATGACCACTCGTGCCGATGTTTGCATAAAAGCCCTGCTCCTTATTGCCGAACCTTAGGGCGGGTTTGCGGTCAGGCACAAATGGGGAATATGACGGGACCGGTTAAAAAAATTTTTGGATTAGGACCGCCGGTGCCTATAAGGCGCGCAGGGTTGATTGAGAATATAAAGGTTGGGCTATGAAGGTTGCGTTGGTTACGGGTGCTGCACAGGGCGTTGGCTTTGCAACGGCA
>JAIXYC010000090.1 GCA_027490455.1 Sphingomonadales bacterium | reverse complement strand
TAACGCCGCTGCCCCTCGGCATAGATGGTGTCGAACGCGAGGCTGGATTTGCCCGAACCGGAAAGCCCGGTGATGACGATAAGCTTGTCGCGTGGAAGGTCGATATCGACGCCCTTGAGATTATGCTCGCGCGCACCGCGCACCTTAATATGGGTGAGTGACATGAATTAGCTTGTTCCAGATTTGTTCTAAAAGCGCAAGTGCGCGAGTCTCATGCCGGAATGGGCCGAAGATTAACCAAATTCAAGGCAGGTTTTTACCTCATCTTGCATGAGCATATCACGCGCGCGGCGAAGGGGGCCCCGCAAAGATTTAATAGGTCCTGACCCTAGATTAACTTTCCCCTTCTAACGCCGGGCATTCCATGCTTGAGTGGGACATGACTTTAGAAACAGCGCCCGAACCCATCGCCACCCCCGCCGCCACTATGGTGATTTTTCGCCAAAACCCCGATGGCGGTGCGCCATTGTTGCTGATGGTCGAACGTATCAAGGCCATGGCTTTTGCGGGCGGTGCGGCGGTTTTTCCGGGTGGGAAGGTCGATCCGGCGGATTTTGATTATGCCGAAATGCTGGGCGGCCCTTTGCCGTTGGATGAGGCCGCGGCGCGACTGGCGGCGATCCGCGAGACGATTGAGGAGGCTGGACTTGCGCTTGGGCTAAAGGGTGTTGATGACCCCGCCGATTGCGATGCCCCGCGCGCGGCGTTGCACGATGGGGAAAGCCTGCAAGCCATATGCAACCGCTTTGGCTGGGAACCCGATTTTGACCAACTCGTGCCATGGTCACGTTGGCGTCCGCCAGCGTTTGAGCGGGCATCGCGGGTTTTCGATACGCGTTTCTATTTGGTGGATGCAGGCAACACCACGCCGCTGGCGACGGTCGACCACACCGAAAACCGGGCGCTGTTTTGGGCCAGCGCGGCAGAGGTTTTGGAAAAAGCCGACAAGGGCGAGGTGAAGATTATCTTCCCGACGCGCCGCAATCTGGAACGGCTGGCGATGTTCGGTGACTTTGACTCTGCTGCGGCGCACGCGGCGGCGCATCCTGTTTCCACTGTGCTGACCTATATCGACAAGCGCGAGGACGGAAACTGGCTCTGCATCCCCGACGGCCATGGCTATCCCGTGCTTCAGGAGTCGCTCGATCAGGCACTGCGCGGTTAATGGCGATGTTCGCGCAATTGCAGGGGTTGATCGGGATCGCGGTCATATTGTTGATGGCGTGGGGATTTTCCGAGCAGCGCAAAGCATTTCCGGGCTGGCGCTGGGTCGGTGGCGCGTTGCTGTTGCAAATATTGATCGCTTTGGTGATCGTGCGGGTCCCCTTTGTGTGGGACGTTATCATGCTCGCCAATTATGCGGTCATGGCGGTCGAAAAGGCGACCTTGGTCGGTTCAAGCTATATGTTCGGCTATACCGGCGGCGGGGAATTGCCGTTCGTGCTGAAGGAAGGTGCAAGCCCTCCGCTGATTATTGCCTTCCAGATATTGCCGCTGGTCATCGTTTTCTCGGCGCTTTCCGCATTATTGTGGCACTGGAAAATCCTGTCGGTCATCGTGCGCGGGTTAAGCTGGGCGATGCAAAAGACAATGGAGGTGAGCGGCGTCGTTGGCTTAAGCGCCGGGGCGAATATCTTTTTGGGCGTCGTCGAGGCGCCACTGGTGGTCCGCGCCTATTTTGAGAAAATGAGCCGCAGCGAATTGTTCATGGTCATGGTGCTCGCGATGTCGACAATTTCCGGTGCGATCCTGATCCTTTATGCGCAGACGCTGTCCAAAACGGTTCCTGACGCTGTCGGTCATATGATTTCGGCGTCGTTGATTGTGCTGCCCGCGTCGATCCTGATCGCCCGGCTGATGGTGCCGGGCGCGGGGGATACCCAGATGGACCCTGATGACACCAGCTTGAAATATGAAAGCAGCATCGATGCGGTCATCACCGGGACAATGGACGGGGTTCAGCTGTTCCTTGCGGTTATTGGCATCATCATCGTGGTGTTTGCGCTCGTTGCTTTGGTTGACCAGATGTTGACCGTGTTGCCCTTTGTCGACGGGACCGCGTTGACGCTGCGCCGGATGTTCGGCTGGCTGTTTGCGCCGTTGATGTGGGCAATCGGCGTGCCTTGGGACGAAGCAGGAACTGCGGGCGGGTTGATGGGAACCAAGGCGATATTGAACGAATATGTCGCCTATCTCGACATGGCGGCGTTGGCCGATGGCACCTTGGGGCCGCGCAGCAAGCTGATTGTCACTTATGCCTTATGCGGATTTGCCAACTTGGCCAGCATCGGACTGCTCGTGTCGACGATCGGCACCTTATGCCCTGCACGCCGCAACGAAGCGGCGTCATTGGGTATGAAAAGCTGGGTCGCAGGCAATCTCGCCTCTGCGATGACAGGGGCGATGATTGGCCTTGTTACGGCGGTTTGAATTTAACAAAATAGTCGTCATCCCGAACGCGTTTCGGGATAACAAATCACCGTCGCGCGTCATCCTGAAACGAGTTCAGGATGACGAACGCGAAAGATCAATCTTCAGGCGCGATGGTGACGATCAGGCCGTCAAGCGCATCGGTCACAGGAACCTGACACGACAGGCGTGAGGTTTCGTTGCGGTGGTCGGTGCTGTCGAGCAAGTCGTTTTCGTCTTCGCTCATCTTGGGCAGGCGATCGGCAAAGGCGGGGTCGACGTGGATGTGGCAGGTCGCGCATGAGCAGCAACCGCCGCACAATGCCAACAATTCGTCAAAGCCGTTGTCGCGGATGACTTCCATCAGGCTCAGGCCATTTTCAGCCTCAACTTCGCGGCCTTGGCCATCGCGTGAAATTACTGTGATTTTAGCCATGAAAATGCTCCCTAAACCCGTGTTTCGGCCCGCCTGATAAGTTGCCGCCGTCATAATGTGAAGCGCTAATTTAATGGGGATAAGTCGGGCGGCACACTTGGCCAAAGCGGTGGCGGCGCTTATGTCCGAACGGAACAGAATCAGAAAGACCGTCCATGACCGAAAATCGCCACGCCCCTGTTATCATTATCGGTTCCGGTCCAGCCGGTTACACCGCGGCGGTCTATGCCGCGCGTGCCAACCTGACGCCCATGATGATCACCGGCGTTGAAATTGGCGGGCAGTTGATGACCACGACCGAAGTCGACAACTGGCCGGGCGATGATGCTGGCGTCATGGGCCCCGAATTGATGGAACGGATGCGCAAGCACGCCGAACGTTTCGGCACGCAGATTGAAAATGACTATATTGAAAAGGTCGATTTTTCGAAGCGGCCCTTTGTCCTGACGGGTGGCGCGGGTGATTACACCGCCGACGCGGTCATCATCGCAACCGGCGCAAGCGCGCAATATCTCGGCCTGCCCAGCGAAAC
>JAIXYC010000085.1 GCA_027490455.1 Sphingomonadales bacterium | reverse complement strand
TTGGATGCGGCGCGGTTGAAGCGCGTTGTTGATGAACAGGCGAAGCTTTTGGACATTGGCGCCGACATGGTCGTGCGCGGCGGTTATCTGGTTTATGCCGTGTGCTCGCTTATTGAGAGTGAGGGCAAGGGACAAGTGGCTGCGTTCTTAAAATCGCATTCGGGTTGGCGCGCTGCGGATACCGGCGTGTCGATGGGCCGTGCCGACGGCGATGGCGTGCTGTTGACCCCGCATCATGATGGCAGCGATGGATTCTTCTTCGCGAGGCTCCAAAAGCTGTGATAGCATCACGTTCCAAAAAGATATGGATATTGTTTATGCGTTTTTCTCCCGCGGCCATTGTGCTGTCTTTCACTCTAGCGGTCATGTCGAGCGCGAGCATTGGCGGACGCGCTGATGATGATATCGATGCTCGTTCCATTGCCCTGATGCAGACGGGTGACCAGGAATCGGCAGCTGGACGGTTCGACAATGCCATTAGCTGGTATGAATCCGCACTTGCGGTCGACCCGCGCAATCGGCCTGCATATATTGCGATGGCGCGCGCGGTGAAGGCCCAAGGACTGAATGGTAAAGCGGTTCGCTTTTACGCCGAAGCGTTGGAGCTTGAGCCCAATGATCAGGTTGCACTGGCCGAACAGGCAGATGTCATGATTGCCAAAGGCGCAATTGAGCAAGCGGGCAAGAATATCGCGCGGCTGAAAACATTATGCCGTGCGGACTGCAGTGCTGTTGAGCGGCTTTCGCTTGCATCCAGCAAGGCAACCGAAAAACAGCAAATGCAGGCAAGTGCATCGGAGACGAAACCAAGCGTGGCTAGCGTGCCGGTTCCGCAACCCAATTAAGGATGCCAATGCGTTCAGCACGCTGAATGGCGTTAAATCAGTTCTGCAAACTCCGCGAGAATATTCTCGTACAGCCGCTTTTTGAACGGCACGATCAGTTGCGGCAGTTGCTGTGCATCGATCCACTGCCACTTGCTAAATTCCTGATGCGACGTTTCAATGTTGATATCGGCATCTGTGCCTTTGAAGCGCATCAAAAACCAATGCTGGCGTTGCCCGCGATATTTGCCCTTCCAAATGCGGCCAATCATATCATCGGGTAAGTCGTAGAAATGTTCATCACGGCTGCGCGCGAGAATATCGACCAAATCGGCGCGCACGCCGGTTTCTTCGAACAACTCGCGCAGCGCTGCAGCCTCTGCATCCTCACCATCGTCGATGCCGCCTTGCGGCATTTGCCATGCATCGGTTCCGACCGGGCTGTCCAAGCGTTGCCCGACAAATATCTTCCCCTGCATATTCGCGAGCATAATGCCGGCGCAGGGACGGTAGGGTAAATCTTCCAAAGCTATGCTCATACTGTTGCCGTCACTTCGGCGAGCAGGGTTTTTAGCGCGGCGATATTGCCTTCGATGTCCGTTTGGGCGGAGGGTATGGCTTGGCGGATGTTGATATGCCCGTGAATATTGCCCTCGGCACTGCGATGTTCAACGCGCACGCCATCCTGTTTCAGCTTTTCAACATAGGCGATGCCTTGGTCGCGTAACGGATCAAGGCTTGCGGTGGTAACAAGGCTCGGCGGCATGCCCAACTGGCTGAAATTCAACGGCTCGGACCGGTAATCTCCGGGCGTCGCTGCGTGGCCTTCGCCGAAATAGGCCATTGCTTCTTCGGTTAGCAAATAGCCTTTGGAAAATTCGCGCATGCTTGGCCAGTCAGCATCGAGCGTGACGACTGGGTAAATCGGATGCTGCAATAATACGGGCACGGCGGCCGGACGGTCGCGAAGTGCCATTGTGGTCACAATTGTCAGATTTCCGCCAGCACTGTCGCCTGACGTAATCAGTCCAGTGACTTGGCGTCCAAGCTCCGCAGGGCTTGTCGCAATCCAGCGGGTTGCGGCTTCACAATCTTCGGCTGGGGCAGGGAATGGATGTTCGGGGGACAGTCGATAATCGATAGAGATGACCGGTAGATCAAGAAGGCGCGCAACTTCGGCGCAATAGGGATCATAGGTATACAGGCTGCCGATAACGAATCCGCCGCCATGGTAAAACACCATGACAGGACCGGCCTCGCGCTCTTCGCGGCTGTCATATAATCGCGCGGGAATGTTGCCTGCGGGGCCGGGAATTGAAAGATCGCGCATAACCGCTAGCTCGCCAACGGGTGCATCCGCAACGTCGCGCATGGCTGTAGTCATCGCGCGTGCATCATCGGCGGGCACTTCCCAAAATTTAGGGCCGGGTACCGCGTTCAGAAATTGCAGAAACAATGCGACATCGGGGCGCACATAAGGGTGGGTATCGGTCATCGCGTTCTCCATTTCTGCCGCTTCCTAAGGTGGCTTGGGCAATGCGTCCAGCATATCCGCCTATAGTTTTTCTAACATTGCAGTGCGCGGCGAATGGGATTAGGCGAAAAGGCAATAAAGTTACAATTAAAGACGGGCTAGAACGCATGGCTACGGCATTCAAAGACGAACAGATGAGCGGACATACTCCAGTGCACAGCGATGCAGTTGTTGTGCGCTTTGCCGGGGACAGCGGCGACGGCATGCAGTTGACTGGGGGACAGTTTACGCTGTCGTCGGCATTGGCGGGCAATGACTTTGCGACATTCCCTGATTTTCCTGCAGAAATCCGTGCACCAATCGGGACGCTTTTCGGTGTTTCGGCGTTTCAGATTAACTTTGGTTCGTCCGCAATTGATACCGCTGGCGACCAGCCCGATGTGCTGATCGCAATGAACCCCGCTGCGTTGAAAACCAATGTCGGGTCGTTGCGCGAAGGCGGTTTGATTATCGCGGACACTGGCGAATTTAATCAGCGTAACCTCGACAAAGCAAAATATGCCACTAACCCGTTTGAAGATGGCAGCCTTGCGAAATGGCAAGTGCTGGCGTTCGACATCAGCGCGTTGACGCTGGAAGCCGTCAAGCCGTTTGGCATGGGCAACAAGGATGCGTTGCGTTGTAAGAATATGTGGACGCTTGGCCTTGCTTTGTGGATGTTTGACCGTGATCGTCAGCCGATTATCGATTGGCTGAACGCCAAATTTGCCAAGAATCAGGTTTTGGCCGACGCCAATATCGCGGCGCTGAACGCTGGTCACGCTTATGGCGAGACGGCTGAACTGGCTGGACCGCTCAAGCAATATCATGTCGATGCCGCGCCAGCGCCTGCGGGTCTTTATCGGACGGTGACGGGCGCTGAGTCAATCTCATTTGGTTTGGTTGCAGGCGCGCAGCTGGCTGGTCTCAAGATGTTCTTCGGCGGATACCCCATCACGCCAGCATCGGCGATTTTGCATCACCTCAGCCGCTTGAAAGAATATGGCATCACCACATTCCAGGCCGAAGATGAAATTGCCGCCATTTGTTCGGCCATCGGCGCAAGCTATGCGGGTCAGTTGGGCGTTACCAGCTCGTCGGGTCCCGGCATCGCGCTGAAGGGTGAGGCTATGGGCCTTGCCATCATGACCGAGCTTCCCTTGGTCATCGTCAACAGCCAGCGTGGCGGCCCTTCGACGGGCCTGCCAACCAAGACCGAGCAGTCCGATCTGTATCAGGCGGTGTATGGCCGCAACGGTGATGCGCCGATGCCCGTGATCGCAGCGCGCTCGCCGGTTGATTGCTTCGACTGCGCGGTGGAAGCTGTGCGGATTGCGGTTGAGTATATGACGCCAGTGATGCTGCTTACGGATGGCTACATCGCCAACGCGGCTGAGCCGTGGCTGGTACCCGATCTGGAAGAGTATAAGCCATTCCCGGTCGAGTTTCTGGAAAGCGTGCCCGAAGATGGCTTCAAGCCCTATTCGCGCGACCATAAATTGAAGCGTCCATGGGTGAAGCCCGGCACGCCCGGGTTGCTGCACCGCATTGGCGGTATCGAAAAAGAAGTCGATACCGGCCACATCAACTATGCACCCGCCAACCACCAGGCGATGACCGACATTCGTTCGGCCAAGGTAAATGGCGTCGCCGACAGCATTCCTGACCAGATCGTTGAGCAGGGCGCAGCCGGCGCGAAGCTCGCTGTCGTTGGCTGGGGATCAACCTATGGTCCCATCAAGCAAGCTGTGCGTCGCAAGCGTGCAGAGGGCGTCGATGTCGCGCATGTCCACATTCGCCATATCTGGCCCATGCCCAAAAACATGGCCGAGTTGCTCAAGAGCTTTGACAAGATCATCGTGCCTGAAATGAACACGGGCCAGTTGAAGACCATATTGCGTGACCAGTTCCTTGTGGATGCGCAGCCCGTGAACAAAGTGTCCGGTCAGCCATTTACTATCGCCGAAATTGAAGCCGCGATTGGGAGTGCTTTATAATG
This sequence comes from Sphingomonadales bacterium, assembly GCA_027490455.1. GTDB lineage: Bacteria > Pseudomonadota > Alphaproteobacteria > Sphingomonadales > Sphingomonadaceae > Sphingorhabdus_B. Next base: position 25,838 of record JAIXYC010000085.1, on the reverse strand, counting down.
AACGATATGACCCCCGTGAAAGCGACAACGCCCAAGGATTGGGAAACCGACCAAGAAGTTCGCTGGTGCCCCGGCTGTGGTGACTATGCGATTTTGAAGGCGGTGCAGCGCACCATGCCTGAAATCGGTGGCACCCCAGAAAACACTGTGTTCATCAGCGGTATCGGCTGCTCGTCGCGCTTCCCATATTATATGGAAACCTATGGCTTTCATACCATCCACGGCCGCGCGCCTGCGGTTGCGACGGGTGTAAAGCTCGCCAATCCCGATCTTGATGTATGGATTATCACGGGCGATGGCGATGCTCTGTCGATCGGCGGCAACCACACAATGCATTTGCTGCGCCGCAATCTCGATTGCCAGATCATGCTGTTCAACAACGAAATTTACGGCCTGACCAAGGGCCAATATTCGCCAACGTCGCGCGTTGGCACCAACAGCCCGTCGACCCCTTATGGTTCGGTTGACCGTCCAGCGACACCATGCGCATTTGCGCTGGGTTCAGGCGCGCGTTTTGTGGCGCGCGGCTTTGACGTTTCGAAGAATCTGCCAGAAGTTCTGAAGGCGGCGCACGCCCATCGCGGCGCGGCGTTCATTGAAATCTTCCAGAACTGCATTGTGTATAACAAGGACGTGTTTGAAGATTTCGCCGCGCCAAAGGGTGCCGACGGCCATCAATTGTGGCTGCGTAATGGCGAGCCGATGTTGTTCGGCAGCGAAAAGTCCGGCGGGACCAAAGGCATTGCGCTCGACAATGTTGGCCTGACGTTGAAGGTTGTCGATGTGGTCGATGGCGATTGGCAGAGTGCGGGCGTTATCATCCATGACGTAACCAACCGTTCGCTCGCGCACATGCTCGTGGAAATGCCGTTCGGCGAATTCCCCATGGCACTTGGTGTCTTGTACGACGATCCACGCCCAACGTTTAACGACGCCGTCATCGCGCAAAACGAGTCGGCCAGTTCAGGTAAATCACCTGACCTCGGCAAGCTGCTGGCAAAGGGACAAACCTGGACAGTCGCTGAGGGGCATCCGGAGATTTAGGTTTTTACGCAGAGGCGCAGAGTTCGCAGAGCAGAAATTTTAAATCTCTGCGGACTCTGCGCCTCTGCGTGAACAAAATGCTTTTTGGCGATAACGCCGTATTGCCATTTGGGCTTCGCTACGCCAGCTAACCGGCATGGATAATCTCACACACAGCCTTGTTGGCGCGCTTATTGGGCAGATGGGCCTGAAGCGCAAAACGGGTCTCGCGATGCCCACGCTGATTATTGCTGCGAATATCCCCGATATTGACGCCGTGGCAACTTTGCTGGGTGGGCAACAGCATTTGGCGATCCGACGTGGCCTGACGCACGGGCCAATCGCGATGCTGTTATTGCCGCTGATTCTGTGGGCTATCATGCTGTGCTTTGATCGCTGGCAAGAAAGACGCGGCAAGCGGCCTGTGACAAGGTTGCCGGTGCATAAGGGCTGGTTATTGGCCTTAGCTTATATCGGATGCTTGAGCCATCCGCTGTTCGACTGGTTCAACAGTTACGGGATCCGCTTGCTTGAGCCATTTTCGAGCCAATGGTTTTATGGCGATACGTTATTCATCATTGATATCTGGCTGTGGGCTGCGCTGATATGCGGCGTTTGGGTTTCGCGTCGCCGCGAACGTAAGGGCGGCGCAAACTGGCACGCACCGGCTTTGGCCAGCTTCGCCGCCATTTGCGCGTATATCTTAGCCAATGGCCTCATCACGGGCAGGGCGGAGCAATTGACCGCCCAAGCCGTTCAAAAACAGCATAAGATTATGCCGAATCTGGTTGTCGCCAATCCTGTGCCCGTGCAATTTTGGAAACGTGAAATGCTTTGGCGCGACGACCGCCATTATGGGCAGGGCGCTTACACGCCGTTTCATGGCGCGCGCATCGATGACGTCGTTCGCGCCCATTATATGGGAGGTGAAGATGCCAAGGCTTTTGAGGCACATATTGTCCGCGGATCGCCCCTGTTGTTCTGGTCACGGATGCCGGTTGCCGAGATTGTCGGCGAAGGCGCGGACAGGACGTTGAAGGTTTCTGACCAGCGCTTTTCTGACCCGCTGGTTGGCGACCGATTTAGCATGTTCTTTCCCATTGGAGTTGAAAGCAAATGACGGCCCCGGTTATCGTCTGGCTGCGCCGTGATCTGCGTCTTGCGGACCAAGCTGCGATTGCAGCCGCAGTGGCAAGTGGCGCGCCGGTTATCCCCGTCTACATCCTGGATGACGACACGCCAAAGCATCGTAAGATGGGCGCGGCTTCGCGCTGGTGGTTACACCATAGCCTGACCGCGCTCGACGCAGATTTGCGGGCATTGGGGTCGCGATTGATTTTGCGCGCCGGAAAATCCCATGAGGTTTTGTGTGCGCTCGCTGAAGAAACCGGCGCGTCGGCCATGCATTGCATGCGGCATTACGAACCATGGTGGCGGAATGCGGAAAAGGCCGTCGCAACTGGACTAAGCGCGGGTTGCACATTCGTCTGCCACGACGGCAACTATCTGTTACCCGCAGGCAGCGTGACCACAGGCAGCGGCAGGCAATATAAGATCTACACGCCATTCATGCGCGCTCTCTGGCAGCATATGCCGCCCTCCGTGCCACTGGCACCGCCAAAGCACGTCGCTGCGCCCCAGACATGGCCAGAGAGCGATGATATTGATGATTGGGCCCTGTTGCCCACTGAGCCCGATTGGTCCGGCGCTATGGCCGATATGTGGACCCCGGGTGAGGCTGGCGCGCGGGATCGGCTTGAGGCGTTTGCCGATAAGGCCAAATATTATGACGAGAAACGAAATCTGCCATCGGTTGCGGGTTCGTCATTCCTCTCACCGCATCTGCACTTTGGCGAGATTTCACCTACGGCGTGCTGGCACGCAACCATGCATGCCGGCGGGTCGGTTGATGTGTTCCTGAAGGAACTGGTGTGGCGGGACTATGCGCAGAATGTGATCGTCCAGATGCCGGAATATGGCGCAAAGAACGCCCGCGATGCGTTCGACAGGCTGCCGTGGCGCGATCTATCTGATCCAGCGGTAAAGGCCGATTTCTTGGCATGGACCAAGGGCCGGACGGGTTACCCAATCGTTGATGCCGGGATGCGGCAATTATGGGCGACCGGGTGGATGCATAACCGCGTGCGGATGATTGCGGCGTCGTTCCTGGTCAAACATCTGCTGATTGATTGGCGCGAGGGCGAGAAATGGTTCTGGGATACGCTGGTCGATGCCGATTACGGCAGCAACAGCGTCAATTGGCAATGGACTGCGGGGACGGGCGTAGACAGCAATATGTTCGTGCGCATTATGGCGCCATTGTCGCAGTCAGAGAAATTCGACGCCGCACGCTATATCCGCGAATGGGTGCCAGAACTTGCTGGCTTGCAAGAGCCGTATATTCACGACCCCGATGAATATGGCGCACGGCCAAAAAGCTATCCGCGCAAAATCATCGGCCACAAAGCCGCGCGTGAGCGCGCGTTAAAGGCGCATGAGGTGGTGAAAGGGTAAACCAAAAAGATACCCGTTATCCACGCGACATCGTCATCCTGAACTTGTTTCAGGATCTTACTTTTCCAAGGTTGCTTTGATTAAGACCCTGAAACAAGTTCAGGGTGACGGCAATACTTCTAGCCTTCGACAACCAAGCGATGGCCGGTATCAAACTCGGTCGTCAGCAACGCGACTATCGCATCGGCCACAACCGATGGTTCCTTCACCGTCGCCGGGTCTTCGCCCGGATAGGCCTTTGCCCGCATTTGGGTGCGCGTACGGCCCGGATCCACGATGGCAGTGCGTACCGCAGACAGGTTCTTCACTTCCTCGCCATAGCTGGCGACGAGCGTTTCGAGCGCGGCCTTTGATGCGCCATAAGCGCCCCAGAATGCGCGCGGCGCTGCACCGACCGAGGATGTCAGCGCGACGAGGCGACCCCCATCTGATTTGCGCAACAACGCATCAAATGAGGCAATTAGCACCTGCTGTGCGGTTACATTTAGGGTGAACAAGCGCGCGAACTCTGCGCCATCAATGGCTGGAACAGGCGCGAGCGTGCCGAGCATTGCGGCATTTAATACCAAGACATCGAGCTTACCCCAACGTTCGGTCACTGCTGTGGCGAGCCGCGCAATGCTGTCGCCGTCTGTGAGGTCCAAAGGCGCAATCGTCGCATTGCCACCGGCGTTGAATATCGCGTCTTCAACGGCTTCGAGGTCTTTCGCAGTGCGCGCTGTGATGATGACATGTGCACCTTGCGCCGCGAGTGCCTTCGCCGTTGCCGCTCCAATGCCGCGGCTTGCGCCCGTAACCAGCGCCACTTTGCCTTCAAATAGCTTCGTCATGATTTATGCAGACTTCCGTTCGCCCAGCAAAATGAGGTCACCCGATTCATGCTCCTCATGGTCGGTGAGGGTGGTGGGATAGTCGCCGGTAAAACATGCATCGCAATATTGCGGTTGGTTTTTATTGCGCGAATCTTCCCCCAACGCGCGGTACAGCCCATCGATGGAGAGAAACGCGAGGCTGTCGGCCTGAATAAACTGCCGCATTTCTTCCACGTCCATGCGGCTCGCGAGCAATTTGGAGCGTTCCGGCGTATCGACGCCATAAAAGCAGCTGTTCATCGTTGGCGGGCTTGCAATACGCATATGCACTTCCGCAGCGCCCGCTTCGCGCATCATCTGAACGATCTTGAGCGAGGTCGTGCCACGAACGATGGAGTCGTCGATAAGAACGATCTTTTTGCCCGCGACCAGATTGCGGTTCGCATTATGCTTCAGCTTCACGCCCAAATGGCGAACGCCGTCGCCGGGCTGAATGAAGGTACGGCCGACATAATGGGACCGGATGATGCCCAGCTCAAAAGGAATTTTGGCCGCCTCGGCATAGCCAATGGCTGCAGGGGTGCCGCTGTCGGGCACGGGAATGACATAATCGACATCGACGCCATTTTCGCGCGCGAGTTCCGCGCCAATAGCCTTGCGGACCGAATAGACGCTGATGCCTTCAACAATGGAATCGGGCCGTGAGAAATACACATGCTCGAAAATGCAGGGACGTTGCGAAACGGGGATGAACGGCTTGTGCGAATGAATTTCGCTGCCATGCACCACAACCAATTCGCCCGGTTCAACCGAACGGATAAATTCTGCGCCAACAATATCGAGCGCAACGGTTTCCGATGCGAAGATTATCGTGTCGCCAAGCTTACCCATGACCAACGGACGGATACCCAACGGATCGCGGCATGCGATCATCCCTTCGGTGGTCAGGCAGATGAGCGAATAGGCACCCTCAACACGCTTTAGCGCATCAATCAGGCGGTCCAGCAACGTCCGGTAACCCGACGTCGCCACCAAATGAATGATGACTTCGGTGTCCGATGATGACTGGAATATCGAACCACGGCGGACAAGGTCACGGCGCAATGCAACCGCGTTTGAAATATTGCCGTTATGCGCGACCGCAAATCCACCGGTGGCAAGGTCAGCATATAAGGGCTGCACATTGCGCAGCGATGTTTCGCCCGTCGTTGAATAGCGGACGTGGCCAATGGCGCTGCGTCCGACAAGGCCGTTGATGATTTCATCGCGGTCAAAATTGCCCGCAACATGGCCCATGGCACGGTGCGTGTGAAATTCATGGTCGTCGTAACTGGTGATGCCGGCGGCTTCCTGGCCCCGATGCTGAAGCGCATGTAGGCCAAGCGCAACCATCGCGGAAGCCCCTTCGGCGTCGTAGACACCAAAAATCCCGCACTCCTCGCGAAGTTTGTCGTCATCAAATGGGTCGGTGGTCAGCATAATTCGAATCCCGCTGCGCGTCGCTGGCTGGCCTATAGGCAACGCGTCATCGATTGTCTCCCCCTTGTCGTGCTAATGTAACAAAGAAAATGTTGGCGGGCCACTTGCCCTTGCGTTAGGCCTTGGACATGACCGAAGAGATTGAAGCAGGGCTTGCCCTCACACCCAAATTTGACGCCAATGGATTGTTGACTGCTGTGGTCACCGATGCGGCGGACGGTGCGGTATTGATGGTGGCGCATATGAACGCCGAGGCACTCGCCAAAAGCATCGAAAGCCGCACTGCGGTATTTTATTCGCGCAGCCGTCAGCGGCTTTGGCAAAAGGGCGAAAGCAGCGGCAATGTTCTGCACATTGTCGACATGCGCATTGACTGTGATCAGGACGCCATTTGGATAATCGCAAAGCCACAAGGCCCGAGTTGCCATACGGGCGCGCGCAGCTGCTTTTATCGCAGGATAACGAAGGACGGATTGGAGCCAGTGTGACGCGCTCGGCATTTCCAATCTTCGCGTCATGTGCGCTGTTGGCCGGGCGCGTTTTCGTCTGCGGCCAGTGCGCAAGCGGCTTGGAACAAATATGCCAAACGCTACCGCGCATTGAACGGCTTTGCATCCGCTAGCTCGACCGTAACAGTCAATGGCAAGAAACTTGTTCGTCTGGCTGCAATGGGTTTCGGGGACGCAGCAAGCGCACGGGCAACTTGCAAGATGATCAAGTCGCAAGGCGGTGATTGCTTCGTGCGCACCAATGGTGGCGTCCAAAATATCCGCATGGCGAATGCCGCATGGCGTAAGATCGCCGCACGATAAGTTGTTAGTTGTGAACCGCTAAGGGGGCGGCGGGTTTAGGGTCAGGACCTATTAAATGACCTTGCCACCCTTTAGCATATGGCGCACGCGGCCTTGCACCGGCAAGCGGTCGAATGGCGTATTGCCCGCAAGTGCGGCCATGCGGTCACCATCGACTTGCCACGGCGCATCCGGGTCGACGAGAATGAGGTCTGCCTCATACCCTTCTGCTATTTGACCGGCATTCAGCCCCAAGATCTTCGCAGGATTTGATGCCAGCAGTTCGAACAACCGGCCCGTCGAAATCACATCGTCCCGCACGAGGTTGAGCGACAGCGCGAGAAGCGTTTCCGCCCCTGCCATGCCCGGCGCGCTTTCGGAATAGGGCAGGCGCTTGTCCTCTGGCCCGCGCGGGTCGTGCCCCGATGCAATGACATCAATCGTGCCATCGGCAATGGCGGCGATACAGGCCAGCCGGTCGCTTTCCGAACGCAGGGGCGGCGACAGATGGGCGAAGGTCCGGAAATCAGAAACGGCATTGTCGGATAGGAACAGGTGCCCCGGCGTAATGCCGCATGTGATGCGCAAGCCCTTTGCCTTCGCCGCGCGAATAAGGTCCAGCCCGCGCTCGGTCGTCACTTGGCGGAAATGCACATGCGCGCCGCTTTCCTCCGCGAGCAATAGGTCGCGGGCGATGGCAAGCGCTTCGGTGATGGGGGATGCGCTGGATAGGCCCAGCAACGTCGCGGTTTCCCCGGCCGTTGCAACCGCGTTGCCCGATAGGCCGGCATCTTCGCTGTGCACAAAGACGGGCAAGTCGAGCGCATGGCAGTAGCGCATGATGCGCAGCAATATGCCGCTATCGGCAATCCATTTGCGTCCCGTGGCAACGCCAACTGCGCCTGCTTCTTTCATCAGCGCGATTTCGGCCATCTGCAGCCCGTTGAGGCCCTGTGTTGCCGCAGCGAGCGGGTGCACCCACAGATCGGGTTTTCCTTTTAACGCGGCAAAGCGCACTGTTGCGGGGTCGTCGTGCACAGGCGACTGGTCAGGCATCAATGCGGCGCGCGTGATGCCGCCAAAGCGGAAAGCCGGCTTGTCGGTCTTAAATACGCCCAGGTCAATGATACCCGGCGCGATGATGAGGTCGCTGGCGTCCAACTGGTTCGCTATCGGGACGGCTTTTCCAACCGAGGCAATTTTGCCATTTTCGATATGCACATTCAGCGGCTCGGCCTTGTCCGCGCCGGGCAAAATGGCGTGGCCGTTCAGGATGCTGATTCCGGTCATGACCAACCCTCCTGACCGCGAGCCTTTCGGGTGAGTATATCGAGGCACGCCATGCGAACGGCGACACCCATTTCTACCTGTTCGGTAATGGCGGAGCGTTCAACATGGTCGGCGACATTGCTCGCAATCTCCACGCCGCGGTTCATTGGACCCGGGTGCATGACGAGCGCATCGGGCTTCGCCAACGCGAGCCGGCGTTCATCGAGGCCGTAGAGATGGAAATATTCGCGGGGCGAGGGGATGAAATCCCCCTGCATGCGCTCATTCTGAAGCCGCAGCATCATCACGACATCCGCGCCATCCAATGCTGCATCAAAATTGGTGAAGGTCTGCGCGCCAAAGGCCTCGATACCGCTTGGCATCAATGCAGGGGGCGCAACGACGCGGACTTCAGCGCCCAATGTTTTAAGGCAAAACAGATTTGAGCGCGCAACGCGGCTGTGCAGCACATCGCCGCAGATGACGACGGTTTGGCCTTCGACCCGCCCTTTGCGGCGCATGATGGTCAGCGAATCGAGCAAAGCCTGCGTGGGATGTTCGTGGCTTCCGTCGCCTGCATTGATGACAGGGCAATCGACTTTGCTTGAAATCAGCTGCACCGCGCCGGAACTGCCGTGGCGGATGACAATGGCATCGGCGCGCATGGCGTTTAATGTCATCGCAGTGTCGATAAGTGTTTCGCCTTTTTTGACGCTCGATTGCGCCGCGTGCATATTCACGACGTCTGCGCCAAGCCGTTTTCCAGCTATTTCGAACGACAGCAATGTGCGTGTCGAGTTTTCAAAAAAGGCATTGATAATCGTAAGGCCCGACAATCGGCCATCATGCTTTGCAGGGCCGGAGCGGTTCAACGCCACCCATTGTTCAGCCTCTTTCAGGATGTAGAGAATTTCCCATTTCTGAAGTCCAGCGATACCAAGCAAATGCTTGTGGGGAAAAGCGCCCGACCCGCTTGGAAAGCTGTCGGCTGCAAAAGGCTGTGTCCATGTCATTAAAGCGATGCCCTTAAAGGGAAGGGGGGCAATACTCAATCATTTTGTCGGCTATGTCGTGGTTGACCAAAAACCGTCACCCAATGGTCAGCGCATCGATTGCGCCCTGCAGAATGAATGCCGCTGCGCCGCTGTCGATTTTTTCGGCCCGTTTTGCGCGGCTCATGTCGGCGGCAATCATGTCCCGCTCAACGGCTTGGGTCGACCAACGTTCGTCGCGCAACAAAATCGGCAGGCCAAGGTCAGCGATGTTGCGCGCAAAAGCCCGGCTTGATTGGCTTCTGGGGCTTTCGCTGCCATCCATATTGAGCGGCAAGCCAATGACGATGCCGCGCGTGGCGCGGGTCGCAATCGCCGCGCTGAGTGCCGCCTTGTCTTTGGAAAACTTGCTTCTGCGGATCAGATCGGCGGGGGACGCGAATGTCCAGCCAGCGTCGCAAAACGCTGTGCCAATTGTTTTGGTGCCAATATCGAGCCCAATCAACACGCCGCCATCGGGAAGCTGTTCCAGAAAATCGGCGACCGCATCAAAAATCATTTCTGAAGAAACTTCCGTAGTCGCAATGTGACATCCGCCCGCACATTCGCCCAAAACAGCGGGAAGTCATACACATGGTAATTGTTGCCGGGCAGGACATATGGCCCCACTTCGGGCGGATCACCGATCAACAAAAAGCCCTTTGGATCGCATCGTGCGGGTACGGCACCGACGACCAGCTCGCCGACTTCCATAGACGCATCTGGCTTTAACGTGCCCAAATTGGCCTTCATGTCCGCCGCAGCGGCTGCGCCACCGTTCAAAGGATTGGTGCACAGCATTGCAGTGCCTTTGCGGCTTTCGCCGTTGAAGCCCGTCGTTGCGTCATAGACTTTTGATATGCGGTCATATTCAGCGGGCTCGGCAAAACTCTGCCACGCCATGATGCACCCTGTTTGATCGGGCCCCGAGCATGCGGGCAGCCCCATCGCAGCGACATCATTGTCCACTGAAATTGGCCAGCCAACAACATAAGCGGCGACGATTCGTTTGGCGATTGGTTTGCCTGCAACGCGATCCTTTAGCAGATGTGTAAGATGCAGCGCGCCTTGGCTATGGCCAGCCAATATAATCGGCCGGTCTTTTTGCGCCTTCGCTACAAATTCATCGAACGCCAAAAGAACGTCCTGATATGCGGCGTCCAACGCTTGTTGACCCTCGGACTTGGTGGTCAGGAACGATCCTATCGCCGCCTGACGATAGCGGGGCGCCCACATTTCACCCGTGCTGGCAAAGGGCGACGCCAAGCCGCGTAGGAACAATCTCGCGCGATCCTGCGATTCTGCATCGTCCAGCGGGGCATTCCAATGATCCCGGCCGATATAGGATGTCGGATGAATGAAAAATATCGCCGCCGGTCCCCGCACTTCTGGCTTAGCCGTGCCCACAGGCAGCCAGTCAGCTGGATTCTCAGTCTTGCCGGGCCGTGCAAACCACATTTCGTTGCTGGCATATTTTGTTGGTTCAAATGCCGCCTGCTTTTCGAACTTTGCCGTTGGGACAAATGCCAGTTCGGTAAGCTCCGCCTCATAAATGCGGATAACGAAACCGCCCGCGATGACGAGGACGATGAGCGCTGCGACGATATAAATGAATTTACGAGCCAAGTTTATGTCCTGAAATTTTGATGCGATTTAGCCGATTGGACGGAAATAGCATCGGAAAATTGAATAGAGCCTGAAAGATTAAGCTTTTCCGTTGAAGCGGGGCAGGTGCAATGCTAGCGGCTGGCGCATGTCTGTAGATAAAGATACCGTGAACAAAATCGCACGGCTTTCGCGCATCGCGATTAGCGATGCAGAGGCTGACAAGATGGTCGGCGAACTCAATGGCATTCTTGCCTGGGTGGAGCAATTGGGGGAGGTCGACGTCACTGGCGTTGAGCCGATGACGGCCGTCATCTCCAATAAGCTGCGGCTGCGTGATGACGTCGTCACCGATGGCGATGTCCGCGACAAGGTGCTTGCCAATGCGCCAGCTAAGGAAGGCAGCTTCTTCGGCGTGCCCAAGGTGATTGAATAATGACTGATTTTTCGAGATTGGGCGTAGCCGCCATTCGTGATGGCGTCGCCAACGGCGAATTCAAAGCCGTTGAGGTTGCTGAAGCACTCAATACGCGCGTTGCTGGGGCAAAGGCACTGAACGCCTTTATCGTCGAAACACCTGAAATGGCCGTTGCGGCTGCGCAAGCGGTTGATGCCGACCGCGCGGCGGGCAAGCCACTTGGCAAAATGGCCGGCGTGCCGATTGGCATGAAGGATTTGTTCTGCACCGAAGGCGTGCAGACGACCGCCGCAAGCCATATGCTGGAAGGCTTCGTCCCGACATATGAGTCGACGGTATCGGCCAATCTTTGGAAGGCTGGGGCAGGGATGCTGGGCAAGCTTAACCTTGACCAGTTCGCCATGGGTTCGTCGAACGAAACCAGCTATTTCGGCAATGTCATTTCGCCTTGGCGCCGCAATGACGGCGGCAACGCCGCGCTTGCGCCGGGTGGTTCATCGGGCGGTTCGTCCTCTGCCATCGCGGCGCGGCTTTGCCCTGCTGCGACGGGTACCGACACCGGTGGTTCCATCCGCCAACCAGCGGCATTTGTTGGCATTAGCGGCATAAAGCCAACCTATGGCCGCTGCTCGCGTTGGGGCGTTGTGGCATTCGCCAGTTCGCTTGACCAAGCTGGCCCAATGGCGCGCGACGTCCGCGATTGTGCGATCATGTTGGAGGCCATGGCAGGCTTTGATCCAAAGGATTCGACCTCGCTCGATTTGCCTGTCCCTGCATGGGAAGCGGCTTTGAACAGCGATCTGAAGGGCAAGCGTATTGGTATCCCCCGCGAATATCGTCTTGATGGTATCGACGAAGATATTGCCAAGATGTGGGATAATGGCATCGCATGGCTGAAGGATGCCGGCGCGGAAATCGTCGATATCAGCCTGCCGCATACAAAATATGCGCTGCCTGCTTACTATATCATCGCCCCTGCCGAAGCGTCATCGAACCTTGCGCGCTATGACGGCGTGCGCTTCGGTTTGCGCGACTTGCCAGAAGGCGCTGGCCTGCAAGACATGTATGCCGCAACCCGCGCCGCCGGTTTCGGTGAAGAAGTGCGCCGCCGCATCATGATCGGCACTTATGTGCTCAGCGCTGGCTTCTACGACGCATATTACACGCAGGCGCAAAAGGTCCGCGCCTTGATTGCACGCGATTTCGAAAATGCGTGGGCAAGCTGTGACCTCATCCTCGCGCCAACCGCACCTAGCGCGGCCTTTGGTTTGGGTGAGAAAAACGCCGACCCATTGTCGATGTATTTGAACGACGTGTTTGCGGTGCCTGCCTCATTGGCTGGCCTGCCTGCGATGTCGGTTCCGGGCGGCCTCGACAAGCAAGGCCTGCCTTTGGGGCTGCAGATTATCGGTAAAGCGCTTGACGAACAGGCTGTGCTTAACGCCGGCCTCGCGATTGAGCAGCGTTCAGGATTTACGGCGGAAGCCGGAGAGTGGTGGTAATATGAGCGAGTACCGCATCCAGGGTAACACCGGTGAATGGGAGGTCGTGATTGGCCTTGAAGTTCATGCGCAGATCACCAGCGAGTCCAAGCTATTTTCGGGCTCATCCACCGGCTTTGGCGCCGAACCCAATAGCCATGTGAGCCTTGTCGACGCAGCGATGCCCGGCATGTTGCCTGTGCCAAACCGCGAATGCCTGCGTCAGGCTGTGCGCACCGGCATGGCGATCAATGCGCAGATCAACCGCTGGTCGCGGTTTGACCGTAAGAATTATTTCTACGCCGATTTGCCGCAGGGCTACCAGATTTCGCAATTGTATCACCCCATCGTGGGTGAGGGCGAGATTGAAGTCACGCTGAACGAAAAAGACCCGGATAGCCCGACCAAGAAAATTGGTATCGAGCGCATCCATGTCGAGCAAGACGCGGGCAAGTTGATGCATGACCAGCATCCAACCATGTCTTTTGTCGATTTGAACCGCTCGGGCGTCGCGCTGATGGAAATCGTTTCGCGTCCTGACATTAGCAGCCCGCAAGAGGCTGGAGCGTATCTCAAGAAACTCCGCTCCATCCTGCGCTATGTTGGATCGTGCGACGGTAATATGGAACAGGGCTCCATGCGCGCTGACGTCAACGTGTCTGTCCGCAAGCCCGGTGGTGAACTGGGTACGCGCACAGAGACCAAGAACGTCAACTCCATCCGCTTCATGATGCAGGCGATTGAGTATGAAGCGCAGCGTCAGGTGGATCTGATCGAAAGCGGCGGCGCAGTGGTTCAGGAAACCCGCTTGTTCGACCCGAACAAGATGGAAACGCGGTCGATGCGGTCGAAAGAAGACGCGCATGATTATCGTTATTTCCCCGATCCTGATTTGTTGCCGGTCGAACTCGACGACGCGTTTCTGGAGGAATGCCGTGCGTCCTTGCCAGAGCTTCCCGATGCCAAACGTGCGCGTTATGAAGCATTGGGCCTTACCGCATACAATGCGGCGGTTCTGACGGCCGAAGCCGAAACGGCGTTTTGGTTCGAAGATTTGTTGGCCGAAGGCGTCGATGCCAAGCAGGCGTCCAACTGGCTGATGTCTGAATTGTTCGGTGCGCTGAACAAGCTGGGTAAGACCTTGGACGAAAGCCCGGTCAATCCAAAGCAAGCGGCCGAGCTTTTGGGCCTTGTTGCCGATGGCACGATCAGCGGCAGCATCGCCAAGCAGGTCTTCGAAATGATGCTTGAGACCGGGCAGGGTGCATCTGCGATTGTCGAAGAAAAAGGCCTGAAACAGACCAATGACACGGGCGCGATTGAGGCAGAGATTGCCAAGATCATGGCCGCCAATGAAGATAAGGTCACCGAGTATCGCTCCGGCAAAGACAAATTGTTTGGTTTCTTTGTGGGCCAAACGATGAAGGCGATGCAGGGCAAGGCCAATCCGCAAATCATCAACGACTTGCTGAAAAAGGCGCTTGGTTAACAGGTGATAAGGGCGCAGCGGTGGTTTTGCCGCATCTGCCCTTGCCCTAGCGGGGCTTTCCCGTTAGAGGCTCCCGTCGTTTGTGAAACGGCAGCTTTTCGTAAGCGGGCGTGGCGGAATTGGTAGACGCACCAGATTTAGGTTCTGGCATCGCAAGGTGTGGGGGTTCGAGTCCCTTCGCCCGCACCACGGAATAGGGAAGTTCCCAGCTGTCGTTGAGCCCGAAAGCCATTTAACGTTTAAGGTGAGGCCAGCCGCTTTGCCTGCAGATAGAGAAGATATTATGCAAACCGTCGAGACACAGAATGAAGGCCTGAAGCGCGCATATCGTATGACGATTACCGCGAAAGACGTCGAATCACGCATCGATGCCGAGGTAAAGAGAATCGCGCCACAGGTGCGTATGCCCGGTTTCCGCGCTGGTAAGGTTCCAGCCAATCTGGTCAAGAAAATGCATAAGGATTCGCTGCTTCAGGACGCGCTGAACAGTTCGATTCAAGAAGGCGTCCAAAAAGCGATTTCGGACAACAAGCTGCGCCCTGCGACTCAGCCGCACGTGCATCTCGACAATGGCTACGAGCCCGGCAAAGACGCGGTTGTTGATTTCCATCTCGAAGTCCTGCCCGCCATTACCGCGCCCTCGATCGATGGCATCACGCTGGAGCGCCTGACGGTTGAAGTCAGCGACGCACAGGTAGACGAATCGATCCTGAAGCTTGCTGCCGGCCAAAAGAGCTTTGAAGCGGCTGACAAGAAATATGCCGCAAAGATGGGCGACAGCGTCGTCATCGACTTTGAAGGCAAGGTTGACGGCGTACCATTCGAAGGCGGCAAGGGCGAAGGCATGGCGGTTGAGCTTGGCTCAGGTCAGTTGATCCCCGGTTTCGAAGACCAGCTTGTTGGCGTCAAAGCCAATGACGAGAAGGTTCTGAACGTAACCTTCCCCGAAGATTACAATGCCGAAAACCTAAAGGGCAAAGCCGCGACGTTTGACATCGTCGTCACCGAAGTGCGCAAGCCTGTCGAAGCGAAAGCGGATGACAATCTTGCCAAGATGTTCGGCCTCGACGGTATCGACAAGCTGCGTGAACTGATGAAGGTTCAGGTTGAGCAAGAACATAACGGTCTGACCCGCACCTACATGAAACGTCAACTGCTTGATCAGCTTGCTTCGGATCATGACTTTGACGTGCCGCCATCGATGGTTGAAGCAGAATTCGAACAGATTTGGGCGCAGTTGGAGCAGGAAGCTGCCCGCGAAGATGACCCCGAAGCTGCGAAGAAGGAAATGGAAGCTGAGCGCGAAGAGTATCGCGATATCGCCGTCCGCCGCGTTCGCCTTGGCCTGTTGCTTTCCGAAATCGGCCAGGCAAATGGCGTTGAAGTCAGCCAACAGGAAATGAACATGCTGGTACAGCAAGCTGCGCAGCAATATCGCCCTGAAGACCGTCAGCGTTTCGTGCAATATCTGCAAGAAAACCCGATGGCAGCGGCCCAGCTGCGTGCGCCAATGTTTGAAGACAAGGTTGTCGATTTCTTGTTCGACAAGGCGACGATCACCGAAAAGACCGTAACTAAGGACGTTCTTGAAGCGGCGATTGAAGCTGAGCCAGACGCACAGCCAGCGGCCAAGAAAAAGGCTCCTGCGAAAAAGGCTGCAGCAAAGGAAGCGAAGCCTGCTGCAAAGAAGGCTGCTCCTAAGAAGGATGCGGACGAAGCTAAGCCAGCGGCCAAGAAGGCTCCTGCCAAAAAGGCTGCCCCTAAGAAATAATCGTCCAACTTTGGACAAACGAAAAGGCCTCGGGATTCCGGGGCCTTTTTTGTTTCGGTCGCGCTGATGCGCATCATATTTGGCTTTTAATCGGCCAGAGCGTTCAGAATCTCAAAACTAATCGTTTTTACAATCTACGTCGAAGCGCAGTTTTGGTGAACTCTCTGTGGATTGCGCGCCAACTTAACCTTTTCCTGCTTGAAACTTTGTCTGCCCGCGCCGATGTAGGCATCAGCGTAAAACAGAACAGCCCAGAGGTATTTCATGCACGTCCCATTTGATCCGGTACAAGCCCTAGTTCCCGTCGTTATCGAGCAATCGAACCGCGGAGAGCGGAGCTGGGACATCTTTTCGCGTCTTCTGCGCGAGCGGATCATTTTTGTGACGGGTGAAGTCGAGGACAATATGGCGTCGGTTATCACCGCGCAGCTGTTGTTCCTTGAGTCGGACAATCCAAAGAAAGACATTTGGATGTACATCAACTCGCCGGGCGGCGTTGTAACCGCTGGCATGGCGATCCACGACACCATGCAATATATCCGTCCAAAGGTCGGGACCGTGTGCATCGGACAAGCCGCATCGATGGGCAGCTTCCTTTTGGCTGCGGGTGAGCCCGGCATGCGCGTTGCGCTGACCAATTCGCGTATCATGGTCCACCAGCCTTCGGGCGGTGCGCGTGGTATGGCATCGGATATCCAAATTCAGGCGAATGAGATCCTGCGCATTCGCAAACGTATGAACGACTTGTACGCCAAATATACCGGCAAGCCGTTGAAGGACATTGAGAAGGCGATGGATCGCGACACGTTCTTGGAAGCGGACGAGGCCAAGGCATTTGGTTTGGTGGATGAAGTCTTTGACAAACGCCCGCTCAATTCTGAGGCAGGTGCGGACTGATTGCGTTAGCAATCGCGTTCACGCCTTTGCCAAGATGGCACAGCCCGTTTTGGGCTATTGCCAAATCGGAACGCATCTTTAGGATGTTGGTTCAATAAAGTACGACCCGTTTCGGCGTGGTAGCAGGACATATTATGACGAAGTTAAGCGGATCCGACACTAAGAGCACATTGTATTGCTCATTCTGTGGAAAGTCACAGCACGAAGTCCGCAAATTGATCGCTGGCCCGACCGTTTTCATCTGTGATGAATGCGTCGAGCTTTGCAACGACATCATTCGTGAAGAAACCAAGGGTGCACTCACCGGCCGCAAGGAAGGTGAAGTTCCGACGCCGCAGGAAATCTGCGAGGTTCTGGATGACTATGTCATTGGTCAACCGCAGGCAAAGCGGGTTCTGTCGGTTGCTGTTCACAACCACTATAAGCGGCTCAACCATGGCGCCAAAGGTGCCGAAGTCGAGCTGGCCAAGTCGAACATCCTGCTGGTTGGCCCAACCGGTTGCGGAAAGACCTTGCTGGCCCAGACTTTGGCAAAGACCTTTGACGTGCCATTCACAATGGCCGACGCGACGACCCTGACCGAAGCTGGCTATGTCGGTGAAGATGTTGAAAACATCATTCTCAAGCTGCTGCAGGCGTCGGACTATAATGTCGAAAAGGCGCAGCGCGGCATCGTGTATATCGATGAAATCGACAAGATCAGCCGCAAGGCCGAAAACCCCTCCATTACCCGCGACGTCAGCGGTGAGGGCGTTCAGCAGGCTTTGCTGAAGCTTATGGAAGGCACAACCGCAAGTGTCCCTCCGCAGGGTGGCCGTAAGCACCCGCAGCAGGAATTCCTGCAGGTCGATACAACGAATATCTTGTTCATCTGTGGCGGCGCGTTTGCCGGGCTGGAAAAGATCATTGCCAATCGTCTTGAAGGCAAATCGATTGGCTTTGGCGCGCATGTTGCTGATCCTGATGAGCGCGGAACGGGTGAAATCCTCAAGCAGGTCGAACCCGAAGATTTGCTGAAATATGGATTAATCCCTGAATTCGTCGGTCGTTTGCCGGTCACTGCGACGCTGGAGGATCTCGATATCCCCGCGCTCGTCAAGATCCTGTCGGAGCCGAAAAACGCGCTCGTGAAGCAGTATCGCAAGCTGTTCGAGATGGAAGATGTCGGCCTGAGCTTTACCGATGAAGCGTTGGAAGCGGTTGCGAAGAAAGCGATTGAACGCAAAACAGGCGCCCGCGGACTGCGGTCGATTCTGGAAGCGATATTGCTGGATACGATGTTTGATCTTCCGACATTTGACGGTGTCGACGAGGTGGTCGTAGACAAGGATGTGGTCGAAGGTCGCAAGACACCTGTCCTCGTGTACGCGAAATCGGTGAAATCGAACAAAGAGGATGCTGCTTAAGCGCATTTTCCACTGACTGTGGCAAACGCGCCACAAGTCTTAACAAAATGTTTGATTAGCCCAATTTACACAGGTTGCTGCACTGCAATAGTTTGCCTGTCCGGCGCGGTCGGTTAAGGGCGAATCATCTGCGGGGCGGGATGTCATTTTACTGTCATTCATCAGCCCCAAGGGGATGGCGCGGTTCAATTCATATGGATGATTCGAGTGAAATGCTTGGTTGCCAGTGAATTGGCATGTGAAAACCAAAGGGGTTTAGAAATGAAAATTCGTTATCAGCTTGCGGCGAGTGCGGTTGCACTTACCATCTGCAGCTTTTCAAGCGCTGCCTTCGCGCAGTCGACTGGTTCGGTCGACTTTGAAGAAGAAGTAATCGTCGTTTCCGGTTCGCGTTCGCAGGACGTTGCTGGCATTCAGGCACCTGACTCAACCAAGGCAAAGGCGGTTCTTACGCAAGAGCTGATCGAACGTCAGAACCCAGGTCAGACAATCCTCGACACCATCAACGTCATTCCCGGCGTTAGCTTCCAGAACAACGATGCTTATGGCTCGTCGGGCGGTACGCTGAACATCCGTGGTTTTGACTCGTCGCGTATCTCGCTGACGTTTGACGGGATCCCGTTGAATGACTCCGGTAACTACGCCATCTATTCGAACCAGCAGCTTGACCCTGAACTGATTGAACAGGTCAATGTTAACCTTGGTACGACTGACGTCGACAGCCCTACAGCATCGGCTGTTGGTGGTACCGTCAACTACCGCACACTGACCCCGACTGAAGATTTCGGCGTTAAGGTCTCTGCCTCGCTCGGCGACTTTAACTTCGAGCGCCTGTTTGGCATGATCAACACCGGCAACCTGACGTCGTTCGGTACACGTGCGTTCTTCTCGGCTTCAAAGGCGACTAACGATAACCCGTTCAACAATTACGGCGTCGTCGATAAGCAACAGTATAACGCAAAAATCTATCAGCCAATCGGCAGCGATGGGGACTTCATTGCGATTTCTGGTAGCTACAATGAAAACCGCAACAACTTCTTCGGTTCGCTGCCATTGCGCAACGATGCAGGCCGTGTTGTTGGTGCCGCTTCGACCAACCGTTTCCCAGCGAACAATGATGAGCGGGAATATCTGATCAACTTCCCTTGCACGACAGCAGTAACGGCAGTCAATGGAGTTGCTCAGTCGCCAACAACGTGCGGTACCGAATTCGACCGTCGTTATAACCCGTCAAACACTGGCAGTATCCGTGGTGCGTCAAAATTCACTTTCGGTGAAAAGCTGACGTTGACCGTCGATCCAAGCTATCAGTACGTAAAGGCAAATGGTGGTGGCACCGTTAATGCGAACGAAGCACGTCGCGACATCGATCCGACTGGCGGCGTAGCAAACTGCACCACCGTGGTAAGCGGCGCTGGCGTAAACTGCCAGGCTGGATATCTCTCGGGTTCGCCATTCTTTGGTAAGGATCTCAACGGCGACGGCGATATCCTCGACCGGGTTACCATGATCGCACCAAGCCAGACCCAAACGCATCGTTATGGTGTCATCAGCTCGCTGCGTTATGAAATCAACGATGCGCATTCGGTTCGTCTTGCGTACACCTTTGACCGTGCACGTCACCGTCAGACAGGCGAAGTTGGCTTGTTGGACGTCAATGGCGAGCCATTGGACGTTTTCCCAGTAAACGGCCCGCAAATTGCTGCCAACGGCGTAAAGCTTCAAAAGCGTAACCGTCTGTCCTATGCAATTTTGCAGCAGGTTTCGGGCGAATATCGCGGTGAATATCTGGACAACAATCTGGTCGTGACCGCCGGTGTTCGTGCACCGTTCTTCAAGCGCGACCTGACCAACTATTGCTTCACCAGCTCAGCTGGCGGCTTTGTTGAGTGCTTCGGCGATGCAACCCAGAACGCTCTGAACGCAACGCTCAACCCAACACAGGCTGGCCCACAAAATCGCGTCTTCAAATATGACAAGATTTTGCCAAACCTAGGCCTGAACTACAAGTTCACGCCTGAATTCAGCATGTTCGCAAGCTTTGCACAGGGCCTTTCGGTTCCAGGTACAGATAGCTTGTACAACGCGTTCTTCTTCCCGATCACGACGGCGCGTGCGCGTCCTGCTCCGGAAACGACAGACAGCGTTGACCTTGGTGTTCGTTACCGTTCAGGCAACATCCAGGCACAGCTTTCGGGTTGGTTGACGAAGTTCCAGAACCGTTTGGCTTCGGCTTACGATCCAGAACTGGACCAGAACGTGTATCGTAACCTCGGCAATGTCGACAAATACGGTATCGATGGTTCGATTTCATATCAGCCAATTCCAGAATTGGCGTTGTATGTATTCGGTTCCTACTTGAAGTCGGAAATCAAGAACAACGTTGCTATCGGTGAAAACACCGACGGCACGCCCGTTTTTGCTGCGACTGCTGGCCAGCGTGAAGGTGGTTCGCCGAAATATTCGTTTGGTGGAACTGTACGCGGTGAAGTTGGACCAGTTGAACTTGGCATTACTGCAAAGCGCACTGGCCCACGGAACATCTTCGATACGGGCGCGGCAACCTACACAGGTTCGTTCATTCCAACTGGCGCTGTACCAAGCGGCACTTTGGGCACCGTAGCGCAGACCGAAATCTTTGGTGCAGCTGCGCCTGCATATTGGATGGTCAACCTTGATGCGAGCGTCAACCTTGGCTTCTTGGGTGTGAGCGACAAGACGCGCTTCCAGCTCAACGTCTACAACCTGTTCGATCAATTCTATGTCGGCGGTTTTGGCGGTGGTTTGGCACAGAGCGCATCATATAACCGTACAACCGGTGTTGCGACGTACGGTAGCCCCGGCTTCGTTCAAATCGGTGCACCACGCACTGTGAGCGGAACGATTACGTTCGTATTCTAAGTCATCGAACTAGAAAATTAAAAAGGGCGGGGCTTCGGCTTCGCCCTTTTTTTATGGGTAAATGCAGCTATCGAGGCCGTCGCGTTTGACGACGCGAATGCGGGCGGCGATGCTGTTCCCATAGCGGCGCGTGAAACCGCCCACGCCATTTACCGCGCGCTTTTTGGGCAACGGCAGAATAGCAGCCAGTCGTGCGGCTTCCGTGCGGGTAAGATCTTTGGCAGATTTGTTGAAGTAACGCTGCGCGCCTTCTTCGGCGCCATAGGTGCCAATGCCCGTTTCAGCGACATTCAGATACACTTCCATAATGCGGCGTTTGCCCCAGATTTTTTCGATCAGGAATGTGAAATAGACTTCGGGCACTTTGCGCAGGTAACGCGTCCAACCGGACCCCTGCCATAGAAACACGTTCTTCGCGGTCTGCTGGCTGATGGTTGAGCCACCGCGCATTTTTCCGCCCTTTTGATTCCGTTTAAGCGCCTTTTCAATCGCCTCACGGTCAAAACCGTCATGGCTGCAGAATTTGCCATCCTCGGCGGCAATGACCGCGCGGACAAGATTTGGTGAGATGTCGGAAAGCGGCGTCCAGTCGCGCTTTGCACCATGACTGTCGAACAACATGGTGAGAGTCGTGGGCACGGGAACAACAGCATAAACCGCCGTCAACGCGACCGTTCCGCCGGTAACATATATAGCCGTTTTCAGGCTGGAACGAAAGATACGGGCGGAAAACGAGCGCTTCGGTTTTGTCATTATCAAAAGCTAGCGCAGCGTTCTCCGCCCGTCATCTATTTTTACATGGGGTTAAACGGTGAGCAGTAACCGCTTTTCGCCGGCAATCCGCAGCATCGCTTTTTGCAGTTTTTCAAATGCCCGCACTTCAATCTGGCGCACGCGCTCGCGGCTAACGCTGTACGTCTGGCTCAGCTCTTCAAGCGTTTGCGGTTCTTCAATCAGCCTGCGCTGCGTCAGAATATGCTTCTCGCGCTCATTCAGGCTGTCCATCGCTTCTGAGAGAAGCGCGTGACGCATATCGCCTTCTTGTGCGTCTGCAACGCGTTCGTCCTGCAATGGCGTGTCGTCGACCAACCAATCCTGCCATTGGCCATCGCCATCCTCGCGCATTGGGACGTTCAGTGACGTGTCACCGCCCATCGCCATGCGGCGGTTCATATTGTTCACCTCTTCCTCGGACACGCCAAGGTCGGTGGCAATTTTGCGCAAGGCTTCTTGGTTCAGATCGCCATCTTCAAATGCCTGAAGGTTGTTTTTCATCCGGCGCAGGTTGAAGAACAGCTTTTTCTGCGCGGCAGTCGTACCGATTTTGACCAGGCTCCAGCTGCGCAGAATGAATTCCTGCATCGACGCGCGAATCCACCACATCGCGTACGTCGCGAGGCGGAAACCGCGGTCGGGATCGAATTTCTTTACACCTTGCATCAATCCGATATTGCCTTCAGAAATAAGCTCGGACACCGGCAGGCCGTAGCCGCGATAGCCCATGGCAATTTTTGATACGAGGCGAAGATGTGACGTAACCAGCTGCTCGGCAGCTTTGGTATCGCCATGTTCTTGAAAGCGTTTGGCGAGCATATATTCTTGCTCAGGTTTCAAAACCGGAAACTTCCGGATTTCGCTTAGGTAACGGTTTAGGCTCGCGTCCCCCCCAAGGGCAGGTATTGTAGCCGGAACATTCTTTTTCTCAGACATGTTTTCCTCTTTCGTTGTGCTTCCCACCGGGCCTCATCAAGCACCCGCTAGCAAAGCGTTCCCTTTGAACCTCTATATTCGCAATTGGCTTAACAGGAGCTGCATATCTTCTGGTATACCGCATTCGAACCGTAAAGTTTCGCCGGATATCGGATGAATAAACCCCAATGAGGCAGCATGCAATGCTTGTCGGTCGAACGGAGCCTGATCTGGTCCGATTCTGTAGGGGTTTTGTCGATTAGAATAAACGCTGTCGCCGATCAGCGGATGGCCGATATGGGCCATATGGACGCGAACCTGATGCGTCCGCCCCGTCTCCAACGTGCATTCGACGAGCGCGGTTTTGGAAAATGCCTCCGTCATGCGAAAATGCGTTACGGCATGCTTACCCTTGTTGTCGGGCAGAACCGCCATTTTTTTACGGTTGGTCGTTGATCGGCCAATTTGCGTGCGCACCGTCCCGGCAGGTGGGGCAGGGACGCCACTGACGATCGCGATATATTTGCGTTCGATGTCATGCGCGGCGAATAATTTGGCTAGTCCCTCATGCGCGACGTTGCTTTTGGCCACGACCAACAGCCCCGATGTGTCTTTATCAATTCGGTGGACAATGCCCGGACGCTGTACGCCGCCAATGCCCGACAACTTGCCCTGACAATGGTGCAGCAGCGCATTGACCAATGTTCCGTCGCTATGCCCGGCGGCAGGGTGTACCACCAAGCCAGCGGGTTTGTTCACGATGATCAGATGGTCATCTTCGTAAACCACTTCGAGCTGAATATCTTGCGGGATTGCTTTGTCCGGCTTGGGGGCAGGGACATGTAATTCAAAATGCTGCCCGGACATTTTCTTGCTGGCAGGGTCAGCGAAGCTTTGTCCGTTAATGCGCAACGCTGCGTCAGCGATCAGGGCCTGAATACGGGCGCGCGAAAATTGCGGCAGTGCTGCAGCAAGCGCGCTATCGAGCCTGCCTTCGCCCAAAATACCTGTAAATGTGGCATTTTCTCCAACCATCGCATACACATGGGTTATGGCCCTGCATTTATCAAGCAATGACCAGAAACAACTTTTGCATTGGGCGGCGGATGCCGGCCAAAATGAATGCTGTGGTGTGTTGCGTGGCACGGACGGCAAGGTCATTGCCGTGCAATGGGCGGCCAATGTTGCCGCCGATCCGTCACGGAATTTTGAAATCGATCCTGCCGCACTCATCGCGGTGCATAAGGATGCCAGAACAGGCGGCGTGCCGCTTTTGGGCTATTTTCATTCGCACCCGAACGGCTTGGCGCGGCCTTCGGCGTCTGACATCGCGCAGGCGGCATCCGATGGCCTGATATGGCTCATCATTGCGGGGGGAGCGGTTACGGCATGGCAACCCATCGCTATTGGCGCGCACGTCACAGGATTTGCCCCCGTGCCGCTGATCGTGGAGGGTTGAATCGCTTGAAAACACAGTCCATGTGCGCCATCAACATGCCAGCCAGCCCAAGGAACCATTTTTAATGTCCGACACGGAAATCGAATTTGCTAGCCTACTTTGCTCGCGCCTGTGTCATGACCTTTTGAGCCCTGTCGGTGCCATGAATAACGGCCTTGAGTTGCTGGCGGACGAGCATGATCCAGAAATGCGGCAACGGTGCATGGATTTGCTGGCGGAAAGCGCAAAAGCTGCCGCGGATAAGCTGAAATTTTTCCGCCTCGCCTTTGGTGCTGCCGGTGGCTTCGGTTCAGAAGTAGACCCCAAGGAAGCGCGGATGGTGATTGAGCCGCTCATAACCTCAAGCGGTCGCACGGTGTTGGAATGGGCTGTTCCTGCGCAGATGATGCCAAAAAGGGCGGTCAAAATCCTTTTAAACCTCGTGCTGTTGGCGAACGAAGCACTGGTACGTGGCGGCACTTTATTTGTGGGCGCGGAAGCAGGGTCGAGTGAACAGGAAATTGTCATTCGGGCGAGTGGACCCAAAATTGTCATGGATTCTGCTGTGCGTGACGCGCTGACCGGAAAGCTTGATGCCGCGATGGTGGATTCCCGCACAGCTGCGGCTTGGATGGCGCACACGCTGGCGTTACAGGGTGGCGGGATGATCCAGCTCGCTGAGCCCGATGCCGAGCATCTCGTGATCGGCGCACTTGTGCGCACGACGACGGTCTAGCATTCTCAACATCTTTTTAACCATCTGATGCCACATGTCGTGTCCGGCAAAACGGATCGGCGGACATGGACGACTTAATAGAAGACTTTATTGCTGACACGCGTGAGACGCTTGAGGCGCTGACAAGTCAGTTGGTCGAGTGGGAGCGCCGGCCAAATGATCGCGCTTTGCTCGACAGCGTATTCCGCTTTGTGCACACGGTAAAAGGAAGCTGCGGTTTCCTCCACCGGCTGATATTGCGTGCAACGGCCGACTTACCTATGGTCGCCTTATGACCATGATCTGGAACCCATCACCCAATTTTGGCGAGCGCAGCTTGCCGATCACGATGCTCGTCTTGCATTATACCGGCATGCAGTCGGGTGCCGCCGCCATTGATTGGCTCGCGAACCCCGCTTCCAAAGTGTCGGCGCATTATGTCGTCGATGAAGACGGCCAACTTGTCCACATGGTGCGTGAGGAACAAAGGGCGCAGCATGCCGGGCTTTCTTATTGGCGCGGTGTGACGGACTGTAACAGCGCCAGCATTGGTATTGAGATCGTCAATCCCGGGCATGAATTTGGCTATCGCCCGTTTCCCGAAGCGCAAATGGACACCGTGACGCGATTGGTCGCCGGAATTGTCCGCATGTACGGAATTGATCCGCGAAACGTCGTTGGTCACAGCGATGTCGCGCCAACCCGTAAAGAAGATCCGGGCGAATTGTTCGACTGGGAACGTTTGGCAAAGCTTGGGCTTGCTGTTCCGCGCCCGCGCGAAAAGCTGGTTGATCCCGGTTGGCCTGACGCCGCGTTTCTTTTGGCGTTAGAACGTTATGGTTACAGCATTTCAGATGGACGTGCAGCTACGGTCGCATTCCAACGTCGTTTTCGCCCCGAAAATATTGGAGGCGTGATCGACGGAGAATGCCGGGCGATATTGCTGAGCTTGCTCTTGGAGTATGAGGGCGGACCTGCTATCTAAGCCATGCCAGAGGGTTGGGCGACCGCCGCTTAGTGGGTAACTGCTATGGGGAGGAAAGTCCGGGCTCCAGCGAGGAACGGTGCCGGATAACGTCCGGCGGAAGCAATTTTAGGGAAAGTGCCAC
>JAIXYC010000050.1 GCA_027490455.1 Sphingomonadales bacterium | reverse complement strand
GATGTCCCAAAAAATGCCGAAGCGAACTGTTTTGAAATAACGCGCTCGCCGTCCACCGGTTGAAGCGACGGGGGAAATGCACCCAATGGCGATCCTTCCAGAAACACCCGAAGCGACGGGATTTTCTTGTAGAACAAACCGCCGTCTGCGCCATCTGCCTGATACACGACATTCGTAAAGAAGACCGGGATTCCGGCAGCCCGCGCAGCCGCCAAAAGACGTTCATTGCTGGCCAACGCATCCTCAACCCCCGCATATAAAGGCGATGCCGGGTCCAGATACGCCATAACAAAATCGACAATCAGAAGCGCCGGCCGTTGACCAAAAGAAAGACGACCGTCGAATGCGCCGACATAATTCGCGGTCAGATCGTCATTCTGCTGTGTCATCAGATTGCACCAGCCGCCTTCAGCCTATCCAACTCCGCAATATCCATCCCAAGCAAGCCGCCATATATTTCGGCATTATGTTGGCCAACAATCGACGGGGCTGGCGAACGAACGCTGCTGGGTGTCACCGACATCTTCGGAAACGCGCCCTGCATTTTTAGCTTGCCATAGCGCTCGGTTTCGACCTCGATAATCGCTTCACGTGCTTGGAAATGTGGATCCTCCAGCATCTCTGGCGCGCGATATACCCGGCCTGCGGGAATCGAATATGCAATCATCAACGCGTCGACTTCGTCAACGGTTAGCGTCGCCGCCCAGGCATTGATAATGCCATCAAGCTCAAACTGGTTGTGACCGCGTGCAAGATGCGTTGCGAACCGCGGGTCCGTTCCAAGGTCAGGCATGCCCATAGCTTCTGCCAATCTTTGCCACAGCGAGTCTTTGTTGGCGCCAATCATATATTCGCCGTCCTTGCAAATATAGACGTTTGATGGCGCGATGCCGGGCAGGATTGAGCCGGAGCGTTCGCGAATAAAGCCGCTATGGTCATATTCGGGGACCAGCCCCTCCATGACTTGCAATACGCTTTCATACAGCGCGGCATCGATAACTTGGCCATGGCCAGTCACGCTGCGATGATGCAGTGCTGCGAGAACGCCCATGCAACCATATGTGGCGGTCAACGTGTCGCCAATGGAAATGCCCATGCGGCTTGGCGAGCGGTCAGGTTCACCCACAATATAGCGCCAGCCACCCATCGCTTCGCCAATGCCGCCAAAGCCTGCGCGGTCTGAATAGGGGCCCGTCTGGCCGTAGCCAGACATGCGCGCGATGATCAGACCGGGATGTTCAGCCAAAAGCGTTTCCGGAGAAAAGCCCCATCTTTCCATCGTGCCGGGTTTGAAATTCTCGACCAAAACATCGGCTTTACCGATCAATTGACGAACAAGCGCCTGCCCTTCTGGAATCCGCAGATTGGCCGAAACAGATTTCTTGTTTCGTGCAATGACCTCCCATTGCACCTTTTCTTCGCCTTGACCCCACACGCGCATGGGGTCGCCCGCGCCCGGGGGCTCGACCTTGATAACTTCTGCACCCATATCACCGAGCAATTGTCCGCAAAACGGTCCAGCCAGTAACTGCCCGAGTTCAACTACACGTAACCCCTTAAGTGCACTCACTCGGCTGCCTCCAGCGTTGTCCAGACGGGCTGAACCGGCGCTTTCAAGCCCGTTTCTGTCTCGCAATTGGCCCGCAGGGTTTCAATGCCGGGTCCGTAATTGAACAAGGGAAGCTCGCCACGCGTTTGCCGCAAACGGCTGCGCAACGCTTCGGTGGCATCGGCATCGACGTCGCCATTTGCATTGGCAATTACGCCATAGGCTTTTGCACCTTCGACAGTGACAAGCCCTTGGACGATTTCTTTGCCAACCAAAGCGGGGTCGCGATCAAGCGCATCGCCCCAGCCGCCGCCGCCCCAGGTGATGAAGTGCAATTGATCACCCTCTTCGACGTGGACGTCCTCAACCTTGTTGCCGATAATCTGCGAAGTGCCGTCGGCTTTTTCGAGAATTTTGCGGGCGCGTTTGCCCGGTTCACCGCCATTGACGCCCCATGGTGGAACGAACCAGCGGTCATCATGGATCGAGATCGTGCCTGCTGCCAGAAAACGGTAGGTCATGTGAATACCGTTACCGCCGCGATGCAGACCAGCGCCGCCGCTGTCGGGTTCGGTTTCATAACGTTCGATCAGCAGCGGGAAATACCGCTCCAGAAATTCGTTGGGCACATTGGTAAAGCCCGGCCACAGCGAGTGGCCGTCCGGCCCGTCACCCATTGGACGTCCCGGAATTCCGCCAAAGCCGATCTGGAACAGTTGGAACCAATCACCCTTTTTATCATTGCCCGAATAGAAGACATGGGGGCTTGAGGAAAAGCCAGCCGCATTTAGGAATTCCGGTGTTTTTTGTCCCAAAAGGCCACCTAAAATGTCGAAAATGCGTCCCAGCGCATGGGTGCGACCCGAGAGCGCTGCTGGAAATTTCGGCTTGAGAAGTGAGCCGTCCGGAATGCGGACATCGATCAAATCATAAAAGCCATCGTTGAACAAAATCTGCGGATCGAAGACCATGATCATGTAAATGCCAAAGAACATTTTGAACATGTTTTCGTTCAGGAGAAAGTTGATGGAAGCCTGACTTTGCGGGTCCGTGCCGGCAAAATCGAGTACAACCTTTTCGCCCTCGCGCCACATGGTGCACTTAATTTTATACGGGCCAGCGCCCATACCGTCGTCGCAGATATAATCTTCGAAACTGACGGGCTCTTCGCCAATGGCCATAGCGATGAGCGATTTCATGGCGCGGTGGTTACGGGCCAGTAGTTCCTGCGTTGCCGAAATATAGACATCGTCGCCGAAGCGCGTAGCCATTTCGATAACGCGGCGTGCGGCGACACGGCATGAAGCGATAAGTGCGTTCAAATCCGCCTGACACCAATCGGGCTTGCGGGTTTGGTGCATGACGAGCTTCATCAGATCGTCATTATATTCACCCTTTTTCCAGATTTTGACGGGCGGAATGCGGACGCCTTCTTCAAAAATCGAACGGGCGTTGATGGGCATCGAGCCAACAACTTTGCCGCCGATGTCGGACTGGTGGCCAAACATTGACGTAAAGGCGATCAAACGTCCGTCTTTGAATACTGGCAAAAGCACGAGCCAATCGTTCGAATGGCTCACCGCGCCTGCGCAGGAATATGGGTCGGACAAGAAAATCATGTCGCCATCTTCGAGTGTTCCTTCGAAGTTATCGAGGAAACCGCCGATGAAGCTGCCAAATTGGCCAACAATCATTTTGCCGGTGTGGTCCGCAATCAAGGGGAATGCGTCGCCTTGTTCGCGAATGCCGGGGGACATGGCTGTGCGCACCAATGTTGCATCCATTTCGATGCGGGCATTACGCAGCGCGTTTTCGATGATGTCGAGCGTTACCGGATCGATAGCGATCTTGTTGAAAGGGGTGTTGTTCGTTTGAATGATTTGGGCGGGCATGTCGTTCGCCTCCTCAAGCCAGATTGATCAGGATATTGCCGACCTTGTCGACGATTGCGACGCAGCCAGTTTCGATAAGTGTGGTCGAATCCATTTCGACGACAATGGCCGGACCAGGAATGACATCCCCCTGTCGCAGCTTTGATCGGTCATAGATGACGGCAGCCTGTTCTTTGCCGTCCATCCACAAAACATGGTCGCGCATTTTGGCCGCTGCGGGGTTTCCATCACCCTTGGGCAATTCTGCCGCAGGCAAGTCGAGCGGCTGCCCCAAGGCAACGGCACGCAAGTTCACGATTTCGTGCGGCGTATCCATGTTAAAGGTGAACAACCGTAGATGTTCCTCGTCGAAGCGCGCCAGAATGCCGGCAACGCCATCACGCTCCAAAACGTCGGGCGTAATCGTCAACGGCACTTCAAATGCTTGCCCGGCATAGCGGACGTCAATTTCGAACTCGCTGGTGATGTCCGCATCGTTGATGCCATCTGACTGCAGCTGCGCGCGCGTCTGCTCTGCCATTTCTTTCAAAATAGCGATGAGCTCGGACGCGTCGGTTGTTGTCGCAAGCCGTGAAAAGCTGCGCGCTGTTTCTGTACGCATCCGCGTCGTGGCATCACCCAATGCGCACAAGACACCTGGCGAAACGGGTGACACAGCAGGCCAGCTGCCCATCAACCGTGCAACGGCGTTCACATGCAATGGTCCAGCCCCGCCAAAGCCCATCAGGGCAAAATGCCGTGGGTCATAACCCTGCTGAACCGAAATCATGCGCAGCGCGCCGAACATATTTTCGTTCACAATATCAATGATACCGCGCGCAGCCGCCATTAGGTCAATGCCAAGCGCGTCAGCGATGGTCTGCACCGCTTTTTTCGCGCCCTCGCGGTCGAGTTGGAACGTTCCGCCCAACAGGTTTTCGGGAAGGTAACCCAACACCACATT
>JAIXYC010000135.1 GCA_027490455.1 Sphingomonadales bacterium | reverse complement strand
CCCGTTTCGTCACACAACGCGCGCAACGTCTCCAAAAAGCCTGGCGCGTCTCGCACCATGCCGATATTGGTCATCAACGGCTCCGCGAGCACACATGCGATGTCGCCACCGCGTAATGCAGCCTCAAGCGCCTCCACATCGTTAAACTCGACTGCAACCGTGGTCGGCAGCAAATCCTGCACCTGTCCGATCAGGCTGGGCCGGTTGACCGCTTGACCATCGCGCAGATCGACAAAAACATCATCGACCGCGCCATGGTAGCAGCCATTGAAGATCAAAATCTTGTCGCGTCCAGTCAAGCCACGACACCAGCGAATGACCGCGCGATTTGCCTCGCTTGCCGTGGTCGTCACTTGCCATTGCGGCAGCCCGAACATCGCGGCGAGCATATCGCCCACTTCTGCCCCCTTGGATGTGGGGAGCATATAGCTCAGCCCCTGCCCCGCTTGCGCGGTCAGTGCGTCGACCAACGGCTGCGGCGAATGGCCAAACATGCTGGCGGTATCGCCAAGGCAGAAGTCATCGAAGACCTGCCCGTCAACACTCGTCAGCGTCGCTCCAGAAGCCTCCTGAGCGACGATCGGGAATGGCGTGGACCAATCGAGCATCCAATGGAACGGAACGCCCTGAAACCAGCTTTTTGACGCTTGGGACTGCGCATACGACTTTGGGTTGGCTTCAACAAATCGCGCAACCTCACGCGCCCGCATTGCCTCTATCGCTGCCCTATCTATCACAGTCGGTCTCGCATCGCATAATAGAGCAGTCCAAGGGTCGCGAGCGGCTGTGCCAACCACTTGCCACCCGGAAACCGGCTGTGCGGCAGGCTGGCAAAGACATCGAACTGCGACATGGTACCCAGCACAGCCTCGGCCATCAACTCACCAGCGACCGTTGTCACCAACGCGCCATGACCAGAGAAGCCGTGCGCGTAGAAGACATTTCCCTTACGCCCCATATGCGGCAGCCGGTTCATCGTCACGCCCACGGCACCTCCCCATGCATAGTCGATCTCTGTCTGAGCAAGCGAAGGAAACACCTCAACCATATGCTTTCGAACAAATCCCGCAATGTCGGCCGGCGGGCGTCGGACATATTTCTCTCCACCACCGAAAATCAGGCGTTTATCTGCGCTCAATCGGAAATAGTTCAAAACAAACCGGCTGTCCGCAATCGCGGCGTCACTTGGCAAAAGCTGGTCAGCATTGGGCAACGGCGCGGTCGCAATATTGTAATTCATAATGGGGACAGTGTAGCGGCTAAGTTCTGGTGCAATGTCTCTGGTCCAATTGTCGGTGGCAATAATCACATGACGGGCATTGAGCGATCCTGTCCCCGCCGCGATCTCGACATGGCCGCCTCGGTCCAAAGGTGTGTGCGCAGCGCTATTTTCAAATATCAAAACACCTGCCGCCTTCGCGGCTTTTGCTAATCCAAGCGCGTAGTTCAGCGGATGGAAATGCCCGCCCTGCGCGTCATACATGCCACCGTGATAGTCGCCGCCATTGATATGCTTGCTGATGTCGGCAGGTCCGACAATCTCGACTGAATCCCAACCAAATTCGCGGGACAAAAACGCGGCCTCGCGCTGCATGTCGTCGAAATGTCCCGGCTTATAGGCCGCTTCCAGATGGCCGGATTTCAGATCACATGGGATATCATGCTTGACGATGCGGTCATGCACACGCGCGCCTGCGCCCCATGCCAAATCGAATATGGCCTTTGCCCGCTCTCGCCCAAACTCCGCGTCGATTTCTCGCATCGACCAACGCAGCCCGGGAATGAGCTGCCCGCCATTGCGGCCTGATGCACCAAAGCCGATGTTCTGCGCCTCAAGTAACGCGACCTTCAGCCCTTTTTCGACGCAGGCTAATGCGGCAGACAGGCCTGTAAAGCCGCCGCCAATGACTGCGACGTCGCAGTCCAAGGCATAATCGAGCGGGCGCTGCGTTTCCCAGCCATTCGCGGTCGCGCGGTAATAGCTGTCATTCAACCGGTCAGGCATTACACCCTCAACAACAAATGCTCGCGTTCCCAGCTTGATACGACCGATTGGTAATTGAACAATTCATAGTCTTTGATGGCATAAAAGATGTCGAAAAACTCTTCGCCGATCAGGTTGCGGACGGGCTTACACGCGCTGAAGCGGTCCAGCGCCGCTTCCAACGTCCGGGGCAATGTCCGCGCACGATTATAGGCGCTGCCGGTGATCGCCTTGGCCGGGATCATGCGCTCCACCATACCGATATACCCACAAACCAAAGATGCAGACATGGCGAGATAGGGATTGGAATCTGCGCCGGGTAAACGATTTTCGACACGGCGATTGGCCTTGTCGGAAATCGGCACGCGGAAACCGCAGCTGCGGTTATCCTCGCCCCACTGCACGTTAATCGGTGCGGCGCTGTCGGGGCGCATCCGGCGGAAGCTGTTTACATTCGGCGCCCAAAGCGGGGACACTTGCGGCATGAACTTCACGAGGCCCGCGATATAGCTCCGGAACAGCGCGCTGTCGCGGCCATTGGCGTTCGAAAACAGATTGCGGCCGGTTTCAGCATCCACCACCGATTGATGCAGATGCATCGCGCTGCCCGGTTGGCCCGCCATCGGGTTGGCCATGAATGTGGCATAAACGCCATGCTGCTTGGCCACGGCCCGCACCACGCGTTTGAATAGAAACACCTGATCCGCAAGCTTCAGCGGGTCGCCGTGCAGAAAATTAACCTCAAGCTGGGCAGCACCCATTTCGTGAATCATCGTGTCGATGTCGAGACCCATCAATTCACAGTCATCATAGATGTGATCGATGATGTCTTCATACTCGTTCATCGCCTCAAGACCATAAGGCTGGCTCGCCGTTTCCGCGCGTCCGCTTGACCCCGTCGGTGGCACAAGCGGAAAGTCGGGATCGACATTTTGGCTGACGAGATAAAATTCAACCTCGGGCGCAATGATGGGTTTCCACCCGCGGCTGGCGTAAAGGGCCAGGATCTTTTTCAATATCGTTCGCGGCGCGATTTCAACTTCGGTTCCATCACCGTTTAAGACGTCGGCGATGACAAATGCGGTTGGCGATTTAAAACCGGGCGCAATGCAGATGGTGTCGGGATCAGCAATTAGGATTTTGTCGGGATCCTTGTCCCAAATATCTTCGATATCTTCGGGATAATGGCCATCAATCGTGCAGATGAAGACGCTACCGGGAATGCGGAGCGATTTGTCGCGGACAGACGACAGGAATTTCTTGGCCGGCAATACTTTGCCGCGCTGCACGCCGTTGATGTCGGGAACGATACATTCGACCTCGTCGATCTTATGCTCGGCTATCCAGTTGGCGAGATTTACAGTCATAAAACAATATGTGCGCAGACCGGCTTGAAAAGGTCAAGCCAGCCCGCGCACATCATGATTTCAATATACGGTTTTAGAAACCGTAGCTGAGCGAAAATACGACGCCGGCCGCGCTGTCTTTGAATGCAAACACGGAACGACGGTTGGTGTCGACATAAGATGCGCCAAGTGTAAAGCCTGCAACATTAGCCGTCAGACCAAGCGTCCAATCGAGCTTGTCACTGCCCGCGGTAAACGCGCCATCTTCAATGCCGATTGAGCCGACGATCGAAATTGGTGAGTCAGGCAAAGCGATCGAAGCGTTGGTCGCGACATAGACGTTATCGGTGTTACCGGTGTTGTCCTGGCTTGGGACGTAGCTCAACTGAGCGCCCACGGTTGCTGGACCGACTGTCGAGCCAAGCTTACCAGTCACTTCAAAATAGTTGAAGCTGGATACGCCCGGATAGACATAATATGTCGCACCAATGTCGTAGGTCAGTTCTTCACCACCCGAAAAACCGACATAAAGGTCAACTTCCGCATCATCGCCGTCATTTTCGGAGAGATTTGAAGCCCACGCGCCGACATAAAAGCCAGACTCATGCTTGACGGTCAAATATGGCTGAAGTGCAAAGCCCTTGTCAGAGAGCGATACGCCGCGGAAACGATAGTCGGATACCAAAGCGGCACCGCCCGAAATAGTGATAGGGCCGGAGGCTTCTTCTGCCGCCGCGTCTTGGGCGAAAGCAGGAACGGACATGGCCATCGCGCTCATCGCGACGCTCATTGTTGCCAGCTTCAAAATGGATTTACGCATAAAATTACCCCTTCTTAGGTGCACAAAAAACTGCGCCGAAAGCGACCGCATAGCGCTACATCCGGCAGATACCGTTCTATCCCGCTAAATCTAAATGCCTGCGCAATACCGACATTCATCGGCCTGCGCTTTATTGTGCAGGTGCACACAAACATCAAAACCTGCCGCAGGCAAGTCATTTTGTGTCAACGTCATTGTCCTTTTTACGCAATGTGACAAAACCGTCACAGTCTTGCGCAGCGTTGCGGTATAGGCGCGCGCAGCACAGAGTGACGCCCGACACATTCTACAAATGGTCGCGGCGTTATAAACTGGCTGCCCAGTTCGATTTTAAGCGATCAGTCAAACAGCCGCGGCGGGACGGTGCGGTTGACGACTTCGCGCAGAGCAAATGCGGTTTCGATACGCGCAACCCTTGGCAATCGTGCAATTTCCTGCCGATGAATGAGCTCATAATCCTCAATTGAGGCTGCACGTACGACGAGCAGATAATCATTCCGGCCGCTCATCAGGTGGCACCGGATGGTCGAAGGGCTTCCCACCACGGCAGCTTCAAATGCCGCCATTGCCTCTTCGCTCTGGCTATCGAGCGTGATGGTGACCATCACCGTTGCCGCGAGCCCAAGTTTGCGAAGGTTCACATCCGCGCGGTAGCCACGCAGGATCCCATCATCTTCCAATGATTTTTGCCGACGCGCAGCCGCGCTTGGCGACAGGCCGGCAGCTTCGCCCAATTCCGCCTGCGTGGCCCGTCCGTTCTGTACGAGTGCACCCAATAATTTACGGTCCGTTCGATCAAGCTGCATAGATTTTCCATTTATATATTCAATATTGAAGATTTTATGCGTCTATTCATCCAGATAGTCGAATCTTTGCACAGTATCGTCATATCGAAGATGCTATTTCCGATACAGATAATTTTTCAGGAGTGAGATTATGCGTGTCGGCGTCCCTAGCGAAATCAAAGTGCACGAATATCGTGTCGGTTTAACCCCCGGCGCGGTTCGTGAATATGTCGCACATGGCCATCAGGTTGTGGTGCAATCGGGCGCGGGTGCGGGCATCATGGCAAGCGACGATGCCTATCGCGCAGCAGGTGCCGAAATCGCTGCGACTGCCGCAGAAATCTTTGCTGGCTGCGACATGATCGTAAAGGTCAAGGAACCCCAGCCGAGCGAATGGGTCTTGCTGCGCCCCGGCCAGTTGCTTTTCACCTATCTCCACCTCGCCCCAGATCCTGAGCAGGCCAAAGGCTTAATCGCCAGCGGTTGCACCGCAATTGCTTATGAAACCGTCACCGATGATAAGGGCACCCTGCCCCTGCTGGCCCCCATGAGCGAAGTCGCTGGCCGCTTGGCCATTGAGGCAGCAGGCGAAGCGATGCGTCGCAGCAAAGGCGGCGCAGGCATATTGCTTGGCGGCGTTCCCGGCGTAGCCGCTGGCCGCGTTACCGTCCTTGGCGGCGGCGTTGTTGGTACCCATGCGGCGCGTATGGCTGTTGGCCTTGGCGCAGAAGTCACCATCGTTGACCGCTCAATCCCGCGCCTTCGCCAGTTGGATGAGCTGTTCAACGGACGGGTGCGTACCCGCTATTCAACGCTGGAAACCATTGACCACGAAATCAGCATCGCCGACGCCGTGATTGGCGCCGTCCTTATCCCCGGTGCAAGCGCGCCCAAGCTGGTCACCCGCGAAATGTTGAAACGGATGAAGCCCGGTTCGGTTCTGGTCGATGTCGCGATTGACCAAGGCGGCTGTTTTGAAACCAGCCATGCCACCACACATGCCGAGCCAACCTATGTCGTTGATGGCATCATCCATTATTGCGTCGCCAATATGCCCGGCGCCGTTCCGCAAACCAGCGCGGCTGCGCTCAACAACGCGACATTGCCATATGGCCTCGCGCTGGCAAGCAAGGGTACCGCCGCGCTTGATGGCAGCACGGAAACGGGCCGCGGCTTGCTCGCCGGTTTGAACGTACATCACGGCAAGGTGACGAGCCAAGCCGTTGCCGAAAGCCTTGGCCTTGATTTTGTCACGCCAGTGTCCGCGCTCGCCGCGTGACTTGCGCAGGTTCAGGTGCTAACAGCGCCGCATGGGTAAAGAGGGCAGAATAACTGCGCATCAAATCGCCGCGATGCTAGGGGTGTCACAACCAACCGTGTCGCGGGCGTTGCGCGGTGACAAAAAGGTAAATGAAGTCACGCGGGCCCGCATTGTCGCGCTCGCCAACGAACTTAATTACTCGGTCGACCACAACGCCCTTCGCCTGCGCACGCAGCAATCTTATTCGATCGCGTTGGTAATTCTGTGCCGGCGCGGTGAGAATAAAGCGAACATCAATCCATTTTACCTGTCGCTGTTGGGTTGCATCGCGGCGTCCGCGTCTGAGCGCGGGTATAACCTCATCGTTTCGTTTCAGGATTCCCCGGCGAACTTCTTCGCCAATTACACCGGCAGCAGACAGGCAGACGGCTTGATTGTCATCGGCAGCGGGCAAAACATTGAAGGCTGGCAGTTTTTTGGCGAATATGCCCGGCACAACACGCCGATGATCTGCTGGGGCGCCAGCAAAGAAGATCTCCTGTCGATTAAAAGCGACAATGCGCAGGGTGCAAGGCTTGCCATTGAACATTTGCTGTCCAGCGGATGCAAGAAAATCGCCTATATTGGTCCGACGAACAGCGAACAGCCGCCCTTTCAGGATCGGCTGACAACCTATATGGCGGTGATGGCGCAAAAGGGCATGCCGCCCATCTGCCCACCACTTCCGGAAAACGCGGTGCGTGAGGACCAAGGCTATGCAGCCGTCAACGGGCTGATCCGCGACAAGGTCGATTTTGACGGCCTGTTCTGCGCCAATGACTTTATTGCGCTGGGCGCGATGCGTGCGCTCGATGAACAGCATATCGCGGTCGGCACAGACGTGCGCGTCATCGGCTTTGATGGCATTGCAACCGGCGCCTATGCGCAGCCGCCGCTCACCACAATTGAGCAGGACTATGTGCAGGCCGGTGAAATGCTGGTGGAGGCTTTGATTGCCCTATTGAAGGGCGATGCCCCCAACACCGCACCTGTGCCGGTTAAGCTGCTGAAGCGGGGAACCGCTTAAGCGCCCAACTCAAGCGCAGCGACAAAGTCGCTGTGTAACAATCGCTTATTCAGAAAAATGGTGGACAGGGCTGGATTCGAACCAGCGTACGGAAAACCGGGCAGATTTACAGTCTGCTGCCTTTAACCACTCGGCCACCTGTCCACTTCTTTGACGGGGCATTATGCCAAAGCATAAGGGCCGGTCCCGACGAAGAAGCAGCCCAATGGCGAAACGGCCCTTGCCTGTCAATGCCTCAAGTGGGAAAGGGGCCTATATCGTCTTCTTTTTCATCAACAGGTGTTTCAAATGTCTTCCCATAAGAGCCAGCGCCGCCGCGGTGCGGCCGTTTCCAACGGCAATCCCAAATTTTACGGCCGTCACGCCGTATATGCCGCGCTTGATAATCCCGATCGGCGACTCATCAACCTGTGGGGCACACGCGAAGAAATCGGCAAAATCGTCATTCCCGACGGACTGACGGTCCAATATGCCGAGGTGAATGATTTGGCGCGCTTTGTACCGAAAGATGCACCGCATCAGGGCCTGGTGCTTGAAGTTGCGCCATTGGAGGACGTCTGGCTGACCGATGCACTTGCGGTCGATAATGATGACAACCGTCCGTTGCTAATTCTCGATCAGGTCACCGATCCGCACAATGTCGGCGCGATATTCCGCACGGCCGCCGCGTTCAACGCAGTCGCCGTTGTGACGCAGGACCGGCATGCGCCACCAGAGTCCGGAGCATTGGCCAAGGCGGCTTCGGGTGGGCTTGAAATCACGCCATGGGTCCGGGTTGTTAACCTAGCACGTGCATTGGAAGAAATCGCTGAGGCTGGATATTGGCGAATCGGTCTGTCGGGCCATGCCAGCGTGACGTTGGACGAGGCGTTGACGCCGGGCCGAAACGCGCTTGTTCTGGGCGCTGAAGGCGACGGCATGCGTCGTAACATTGAAGAGCATTGTGACCAGCTGGCGAAGTTGCCAATCAGCGAACACATGGAGTCGTTGAACGTGTCGAACGCTGCGGCGATCGCATTATATGCGGCAACCGTCCGGCGGGGCTAACAGGGACACAAATGATGCGGCAAAATCGGGTAAATTTAGGAATGAAGGTCGCTGCTGCGCCCATGCCCTTGCTAGGAGGGGCACGCTGATGGGTATTCCCGCTGCACAATTGCATGCTGCCCTCGACGCACTGGCGGCGCTTGAACCGGGCATAAAGCAGGCGCTTGCGGTGACGGGTTACCCGGACGAGCGCATCCGGGAACCGGGCTACGCTACATTGCTGCGCACGATTGTCGGGCAACAGGTGAGCGTCGCGGCGGCCGCATCGGTGTGGAACAAGCTTGAAGCGCTGATTGGTGCAGAATGCCCGCCAGACAAGTTGTTGGCGCAAGATTTCGACGCCTTGCGAGCGTGCGGGTTGAGCCGCCAGAAACAAGGCTATGCGCGCTCGCTTGCCGAACTCGTGCTGTCGGGCGAATTGCCGCTCGATGCCCTGCCCGCCGATGATGAGGAGGCGATTGCGTACCTTACCCGCGTAAAGGGCATTGGCCGCTGGTCTGCGGAAATATATCTGCTTTTTGCCGAGGGCCGGACCGACATTTGGCCTGCGGGCGACCTTGCTGTGCAAGAAGGCGTGGGCCGTTTGCTGAAGCTGGATGCAAGGCCATCGGAAAAAGACATTCGCGTCATCGCCGAACGCTGGCGTCCCTATCGCGGCGCAGCCGCCATTTTTACATGGCACATTTACGCCAAGGGATTTCAGGCGATTTGAGAACGGACGAGAGCTTAAGTCCGATCTTCAGTCCAAGCAAAGCCGCGGCCGCAATATTCAGTTGACCTTTCGGGTAAATTAATGTGGCTGACAGACATGTGAATAAGGGAGAGCCGAAATTATGTCCGAAACGCAAAAAAGCATTTTCATCACTGGCGCCGCGTCTGGTTTAGGACGCGAAGTCGCGCGTTACTTTGCCAATGTCGGCTGGTTCGTGGGCCTTGCCGACGTCAATGAAAAGGGCATCGACGAAACCGCGGCTTTATTGCCAGCGGGTCAATGGTCGCGCCACCGCCTTGATGTGACCGATCGTGCACAGTGGAAAGCCGCCGTCGCCGACTTTGCAAAGCACACAAATGGCCACATGACGGTATTGTTCAATAATGCAGGCATTGGATCGGGCGGACCTATTCAGGATATGACCGACGAGGACATCGACAAGATGATCGCCATCAACCTGACTGGCGTTATCAGCGGAACCCGCGCGTGTTTTGATCTGTTGAAAAATACACCTGATGCCTGCGTCCTCTACACCAGTTCAGCGGCTGGTATCTACGGATCCGCTGGACTTAGCGTGTATAGCGCGACCAAGTTCGCGGTGCGCGGTCTTGCCGAAGCGCATGACATTGAATGGCGCCCGTTGGGGATTAAGGCCCGCAGCCTCATGCCCGGCTTTATCGACACCAATATCATTGGTGCCGTTGATGCCAACAGCAACATGACCGGTAAGGAAAAGCTGCAGTCGGCTGGCGTCGAAGTCAGCCCCGTCTCGATCATCGGCCCAGCCGCATGGGAAGCCATCCACGGTGACAAGGTCCACACGCCTGTCAACAAAATGGCGAAGCAACTTGCTTTTTCTGCCCGCTGGTTTCCGAACCGGCTGCGCAAGCAATTGGGCTTGCTGGGCGGTTTAGGCGATGTGGTTAAGCCGTCGGCGCAATAGCGTCGATGGCCGAGGCCAGATCAACGTCGCGCCGCGATAAGCCGCCGGCATCATGCGTCGTCAGCAATATCTCAACGCGGTTGTACACGTTGAACCATTCGGGATGATGGTCTGCTTTTTCGGCAAGAACTGCGACGCGCGCCATGAAACCGAAAGCTTCGGCAAAATCGGCAAAGCGCAACGTGCGCCTTATCCCTTTTGCATCAGCGTCATAGGACCACAAAGGCAGCTGTTCCAAAACCGCCGCGCGATCCGCTTCATCGAGTCTTGAAACCTGCATAACGTCATCCTGATTTTGCAATTGATGGAATTCATGCCTAAGTCGCCAAATGTCGTCACGTCAAGCATCCTTGCCGTCCATCAGCGTTGACAATGTCGCGGTTATCCGCGGCAACCGGCTTGTGCTGCGCGGGCTGACGGTCGCTGCGCGCAGTGGTGATATCATTTGGGTACGCGGCGCAAATG
This sequence comes from Sphingomonadales bacterium, assembly GCA_027490455.1. Lineage (GTDB taxonomy): Bacteria > Pseudomonadota > Alphaproteobacteria > Sphingomonadales > Sphingomonadaceae > Sphingorhabdus_B. The sequence goes on along the minus strand of JAIXYC010000135.1, from coordinate 2,272 downwards.
GTTGCGGCAAATCGACGCTCCTCCGGCTCATCGCCGGTCTTTTGCATGCAACAGCCGGTTCGATAAAGACGGAAGGCCGGATTGCCCTCGCCGATGAAAATCTCGCGCTGGATGCAAATTTGACGGTCGCAAAAGCCCTCATGTTCTGGGCGGATATGGACGGCGCGTCTGGCGACGCGCGCAGCGCAGCACTGGCGGACATGGATTTGCAAGCTCTGGCGCAGGTTCCGGTGCGCTTCCTGTCGACCGGCCAACGCAAACGCGCCAGTATCGCACGCGTTCTTGCGTCGAAGGCTGATATCTGGTTGCTCGACGAACCCTATAATGGCTTGGACAGCGCAAGCTGCGTCCGGCTGGATCAAGCCATTACGACGCACGCCGCAAACGGTGGCATCGTTCTTGTCGCTGCCCACCAGCCGCCATCGATTAACGTGGCGCACAGCCTCATTCTCGACAGGCCGGAGGCAGACGTATGAAGGCATTTGCAGCCTTGGTTGCGCGCGAGGTGCGTTTGGCCTGGACGGGCGGCGGGCTGTGGCTGCCGGTGGTATTCTATCTTGCGGTTGCGACGCTGTTTCCGTTTGTGACGGGGCCTGACAAGGCATTACTTGCACGCACGGGCGGCGGTATATTGTGGATTGCCGCGCTGCTGGCGACGCTGCTGCCGATTGAGCGGCTTATACTTCCCGACCGGCAAGCGGGCATATTGGATCAGTTGGCTTTGCGCGGCTGGTCGGACGAATTGGTCGCGACCGCCAAAATCATTGGCCAGATTTTTGCCTTCGCCCTCCCGCTTCTTCTCGCGACGGTCGTCGGCTCCGCGCTCATCGGATTGCCTGAGGCGCAATTGGGGACGTTGATGCTTGGCCTTGCCTTAGCACTACCCGCGCTTTCCGGGCTGTCGGTCACCATCGCAGCGCTGACGGCGGGTCTTAGCGGGGCGAGCGCGCTGGGCGGGCTTTTGCTCGTGCCCATCACGATACCGTTGCTGATCTTTGGCGCGGGCACATTGTCGGAAAATCCCGGCAACGCGATGCAGCTGCTTGCGGCGACTGCGCTTGCAATTACGGCTTTATCGCCCTTTGCCGCCGGCGCGGCGTTGCGCGCAGGCCGGACTTAAGGAAAAAAACTTACCTTCGCGGGGCTCATGTGCGGCCCCGTCGTCAGACAAATTACCGAGCCGCGATTTTCTGCGCATAGCCGTCGGCGACCATCGCTTCGACCATGTCGAACAGCTTTTCGGGATCTTGTGCGCGTAGAACGGGAATGCCTGCCTCCATCCCTTCGGCTATAACAATCTCGCGCTTTCCGGCATCAACCGCATCCCAAATCGTGGTTGCGACGACGTCTGGATCGATGCCGTTATCGATGGCAGCATCGCTCGTGCCACGCACCGTTCCATCGGCATTCAATGCATTGCGCGATACGTTGGTCCGCACAGAACCCGGCGCGACAACGAGCACTTTCACGCCCTGCCCTGCAACTTCGCTGCGCAACGCATCGGCGTAGCCAATCAACCCGTGCTTCGCCGCACAATAGGCCGTCCGCATAGGAATGCCTGCCTTACCCGCGACACTGGAGATCATGATAATCTGGCCATGTCCATTTGAAACCAAATGGCCCAAAAGCGCTTGCGTCAGCGCGATAGGCGCAAGCAAGTCCACATCAACGATCCGCTGGTAAACCGACAGATCGGTGTCGATGGCGGGTGAGCGCTGCGAAATGCCCGCATTGTTGACCAACACATCGATCTTGCCCTGATAGGCAATGGCTTCAGCGACCTTTGACGGCAAAGCCGCATAGTCGACTGTGTCGAATGGCAGGATGAAGCAGCGTTCGGGCGCACCGGTAGCATGCGCGACGCGTTCCAGTTCAGCGACATTTCGGCCGGACAGCACGGCATGGCCGCCGCTTTCGACGAAGGCCTTGGCCAGTGCCTCGCCTATCCCCGACGATGCGCCCGTTATCCAGGCTGTTTTATGCGACTGATCTACCATTTTAGCTCTCCTTTTGGCGTGCTTGGTCAACCGTGGCTTCGCCCCTGTCAAGACATTCTGGCTTGCACTTTTACCGTCACCGCACCACATGCGTGGAATGCTGATAGAAACTGAACTGACCCCAAACCCCGCCACGATCAAATTTCTGCCCGGCCGCGCCGTGATGGAAAATGGAACGCGCGATTTCGCCGCCCCCGAAGAGGCTGAAGCCTCCCCATTGGCGGAGGCACTTTTCGGACTTGGTGATGTCACCGGGGTATTTTTTGGACGCGAAT
>JAIXYC010000063.1 GCA_027490455.1 Sphingomonadales bacterium | reverse complement strand
GACCGGCAAGATCGAAATCGACCCGATGATTACGCATGTCATGGGGCTTGAGGATATCAACAAGGCATTTGAATTGATGCATGCGGGTGAAAGTATCCGCAGTGTCGTGGTGTTTTAAATGACGTCAATCGCTGACATAGTCGCCGAACATGCGCACCGGGAGGGGCCGCTGCTGCCCATCCTGCATGACGTGCAAAAAGCGTTCGGCCATGTCAGCGAAGATGCCATGCGCGACATTGCACAGGCGCTGAACCTGACCCGCGCGGAAGTGTACGGCGTTGTAAGCTTTTACCATGATTTCCGCAAAGAAGCCGAAGCGCGGCCCATATTGAAATTGTGCCGCGCAGAGGCGTGCAAGGCGCGCGGCGTCGACGCTTTGGTTCCGATTGCCGAAGGCCAAAGCCGCGTGAAGGTAGAGGCTGTCTATTGCCTTGGCATGTGCTCGGTTGGTCCGGCTGCGTTGGTTGGCGACCAAGTCATCGCCCGATTGGACCAGGCACGCCTTAGTTCATTACTGGAGGCGATGTGACAGTCCGGATATCCAATGACGCTGTTGCGATCGCCTGTGGCGCAGATGCCGTTGCGGCTGCTTTTGCCGCGGCGGGCGTCGAAGTCGAACGCGTGTCCAGCTGGGGCATGCACTGGATGGAGCCGTTGGTCGACATTGACGGCGTGGGCTATGGTCAAGTCTCGGCCGATCAAGTTCCTTCGATCTTGAAAGGTGACGCTGAATCCATCGGACGGATTGAGGATCACCCCTTCATTGCCAAGCAGAACCGGTTGACGTTCGCGCGGGCGGGCAAAACGCGGCCGACATCGTTGGACGATTATTACGCATCGGGTGGCTGGCTTGGTCTTGGCCAAGCGCGCGCAATTGGCGCTGAAGCAACCATCGAAACAATCATGGCATCTGGCCTTCGCGGCCGCGGCGGCGCGGGTTTTCCGGCTGGCATTAAGTGGCGGACGGTTGCGGACGCGGCGGCCGACCAGAAATATATCGTCTGCAACGCCGACGAAGGCGACAGCGGAACCTTTGCCGACCGAATGGTGATGGAAGGCGATCCGTTCATGCTGATCGAGGGCATGGCGATTGCCGGTTTCGCAGTGGGCGCGAGCAAAGCCTATATCTACATCCGTTCTGAATATCCGCACGCCATTGCCAAAATGGAAGACGCTATCCGGCTGTCGGCGCATTTGATTGCGCCATTTGTGGTGGAAGTCCGCGTTGGCGCGGGCGCATATATTTGCGGCGAAGAAACCTCGCTTCTCAATAGCCTTGAGGGCAAGCGCGGCGAAGTGCGCGCCAAGCCCCCCCTACCCGCGTTGGAGGGCCTGTTCGGCAAACCCACAGTCGTCAACAACGTGCTGACGCTGGCTGCCGTGCCATGGATATTGGCGCATGGCGGCGAAGCTTATGCCGCATATGGCATGGGCAGGTCCAAGGGGACGATGCCCGTCCAGCTTGCCGGAAATGTCAAACATGGCGGCCTTTTCGAAGTCGCGTTCGGTATTACGCTTGGCGAGCTGGTCAACGATATCGGCGGCGGCACGGCAAGCGGTCGCCCGGTGCGCTGTGTTCAGGTCGGTGGGCCATTGGGCGCGTATATTCCGCCTGCGCAGTTCGATCTGCCCTTCGATTATGAAGCGTTCGCCGCGGCGGATGCGCTGATTGGACATGCCGGGATTACCGTTTTTGATGATAGCGTCGACATGGCACAAATGGCCCGCTTTGCGATGGAATTTTGTGCGATTGAAAGCTGCGGCAAATGCACGCCCTGCCGATTGGGCAGCACGCGCGGCGTCGAAACGATCGACCAGATTATCGCAGGCAATAATGTCGACGCCAATCTGGCGTTGCTGGCCGATCTTGCCGAAACCATGAAGTTCGGCTCACTGTGCGCGATGGGTGGGTTCACCCCCTATCCCGTTATGAGCGCCATCAAACTGTTCCCTGAGGATTTCAATCGATGACCACCATATTAGATGGTGGTATGGGCCGCGAATTGCAGCGATTAGGCGCGCCTTTCCGGCAACCGGAATGGTCCGCTCTTGCGCTCATGGAAGGGCCGGAATTTATCACCCAAGCGCACGAACGCTATGCGTTGGCAGGCGCAAAGGTGATCTCGACAAACAGCTATGCTGTGGTTCCTTTTCACATCGGCGAAGAGCGTTTCCTCAACCGCGGCACCGAACTTGCGCGGCTTGCCGGAAAGTTGGCACGCGATGTGGCCAATCAACATGATTTGATCGTGGCGGGTTCACTACCGCCGGTCTTGGGGTCCTATCGACCCGACCTGTTTGAGGTTGAGGCAGCGCGGGCAATATTGGCAGTTCTGATTGAAGGTCTGTCGCCTTTTGCCGATATTTGGCTTGCCGAAACATTGAGTACATTGGCTGAAGCCCGATTGGTTGGCGAAATGCTGAAAGCCGACGAGCGACCGCTTTGGTTATCCTTTACGCTGAATGATGAACGCAGCGCGATGTTACGCTCAGGTGAGACGATCGAACAGGCCGCCTCGCTGGCGTCCGAATTGAGTGCTCAGGCGATATTGTTCAATTGCAGCGCTCCTGAAGTAATGGAAGATGCCGTCCGCCGGGCAAAGCATGCTTTGGGCACAGAATCGATAGCTATTGGCGTCTATGCGAATGGTTTTGCCCACGCTGAGGAGGAAGTGCCAGCCAATGGGGGCCTTCGCGAGATTCGCGCTGATCTTGATCCGCCCCGCTACTTGGACTGGGCACAAAAATGGGTGGCTTCCGGCGCAAATATGGTCGGTGGGTGCTGCGGAATAGGCCCGGAACATATCCGCGCGCTGAGGGACGGTCTGTCATGACGGATCGGCACGCGGCAATGGACCATTATTCATTGGATTTTGCATGAAGCGGCTGGGCGCGATCATCGCTGGCGGCAAGGCTACGCGCTTTGGCGCAGACAAGGCAGCCGCCTTGCTGAACGGCCAACCACTCATGGAACATGTCGCCGATGGCTTGCGCGATCAGGTCGACAAATTGATTGTCTGCGGGCGCGCTTGGCCGGGCATGGATTGGGTCGAAGACCGACCATTCGCCGATATGGGGCCTTTGGGTGGCCTGAATGCTGCGCTGCATTATGCGCAGCAAAACGGGTTTGATGCGGTGGTGACCGCTGGTTGCGATGTTGTGCCCGTGGCGCAATTTCCGATGGACCACGCTCATGAAAATGCCGTCTATATCGACGGTCATTATCTGTTTGGCGTCTGGCCGGTCGCGCTTGCACCATTGCTGGATAGACATCTGCGTCATCAGGATAATCTATCTATGCGAAACTGGATTGCCGTATCCGGCGCGCAAGCAATCACGTCCGCTGATGTTTTTCACAACTTCAATACGCCCCGGGAGCTGGCAAAATATGCTGCTCAACAGTCGAATATGGGTATAAGGTAGACATATGACGTACCAGCCGCAAAAAGATTTTGGGACCCCGGAAAGCCGTTCGCCGGATGCCGTAACGCTGACCATTGATGGCCGCGAAGTTACTGTGCCGGCGGGATCCAGCGTCATGCGCGCTGCGGCAGAACAAGGCACGTCGATCCCCAAATTATGCGCCACCGATAGTGTTAAAAGCTTCGGCTCATGCCGCTTGTGCTTAGTCGAAATTGATGGCCGCAGAGGGACCCCGGCGAGTTGCACGACCCCGGTTGAACCCGGCATGGTTGTGCGCACCCAAACCCCGCATCTGGCAAAATTACGCAAAGGCGTGATGGAGCTTTATATCTCCGACCATCCGCTCGATTGCCTGACATGCGCCGCCAATGGCGATTGCGAATTGCAGGATCAGGCCGGCGCCGTTGGTTTGCGCGATGTCCGTTACGATGTGCAGGCGACGCATCTGGGACAGGAAAAAGATCACTCCAATCCCTATTTCGATTTTGATCCAAGCAAATGTATCGCCTGTTCGCGCTGCATCCGCGCCTGCGACGAAGTGCAGGGCACCCTTGCCCTGACTATGGAAGGCAGGGGCTGGGACTCAAAGATTTCGGCAGGTCTCGCGAGCGATAATTTCCTCGAGTCTGAATGCGTGTCTTGCGGGGCTTGTGTGCAAGCCTGCCCGACGGCGACATTGGTTGAGAAAAAAGTGGTCGAAGTCGGCACACCCGAACGCAGCGTTGTCACGACCTGCGCTTATTGCGGTGTTGGCTGCACCTTCCGCGCCGAAATGCGCGGCGAACAGCTGGTGCGGATGGTCCCGTACAAAGACGGCAAGGCCAACCGTGGCCATAGCTGCGTAAAGGGCCGTTTTGCCTGGGGCTATGCGCAGCATCAGGAACGCATATTGAAGCCCATGATCCGCAAGTCGATCAGCGATCCTTGGCGCGAAGTCGAATGGGACGAAGCTTTTGCCTACACCGCGTCCGAACTGAAACGGATTAGCGCGAAATATGGCCGCAACGCCCTTGGCGGAATTACCTCGAGCCGTTGCACCAATGAAGAAACCTTCCTTGTGCAAAAACTTATCCGGGCAGGCTTTGGCAATAACAATGTCGATACCTGCGCCCGCGTGTGTCATTCGCCCACCGGATACGGCCTCAAAACAACCTTTGGCACCAGCGCGGGAACGCAGGATTTTGATAGCGTGGAAGACACCGACGTCATCCTGATCATCGGGGCCAACCCCACCGACGGACACCCGGTATTTGCCAGCCGGATGAAACGCCGTTTGCGCGGACAGGATGGGCGCCCGGGCGCAAAGTTAATCGTCATCGACCCGCGCCGTACCGACATTGTCCGTTCGCCGCATATCGAGGCGCAGCACCATCTTCCGCTTCGTCCCGGCACGAACGTTGCCGTGCTGACGGCGATGGCGCACGTCATCGTCACCGAAGGTCTGGCCGATGAGGCATTCATTCGTGAACGTTGCGACTGGGACGAATATAGCCATTGGGCCGAGTTCGTTTCGCAAGCCCGCAATAGCCCCGAAAATCTGGCGCCGGTAACGCTGGTCGATGCAGACGAGCTGCGCGCAGCCGCGCGGCTTTATGCCACAGGTGGCAATGGAGCGATCTATTACGGCCTCGGTGTCACCGAACATTCGCAAGGCAGCTCGACCGTTATGGCCATTGCAAACTTGGCGATGGCGACCGGCAATATTGGCCGCCGGGGTGTCGGTGTTAACCCGCT
>JAIXYC010000130.1 GCA_027490455.1 Sphingomonadales bacterium | reverse complement strand
TGGCGACTAACGCACCCTTACGCAGTGAACCCGGAAACCAAGGTCTATTGGGCGGTCCAGCCACCATCAACCGATAGGTTCGTTCCGGTAATCGCGCTGGCCTCATCCCGGCACAGGAATACCGCCAATGCAGCCAATTGTTCGACCTGAACAAATTTTTTCTGCGGCTGGTTCGCCAGCAACACGTCATTGATGACCTGTTCGCGCGTCAATCCGCGTGCCTTCATCGTGTCGGGAATTTGGTTTTCAACCAATGACGTCCACACATATCCCGGGCAGATATTGTTGACGGTTATGCCTTGCGTCGCGACCTCAAGCGCGACGGTTTTGCTAAAGCCCGCAAGGCCGTGCTTTGCCGCGTTATACGCCGACTTAAACGGTGACGCGACAAGGCTGTGCATCGAACCGGTGTTGATCACCCTGCCCCACCCCTTTGCCTTCATCGCGGGCAAGGCAGCTTTTGTGGTATGGAAGGCGGACGACAAAATGATCGACATGATTGCGTCCCATTTGTCTTCCGGGAATTCATCCACCGGTGCAACATGCTGGATGCCCGCATTGTTGATCAGAATATCAGGAGCGCCCAGTTTCTCGCTACATTCGGCGACCATCGCCCTGATTTCATCTGGCTTCATCATATCCGCGCCAGAATGGAGTGCTTTGCCACCACTTGCCGCGGCGAGTTCCGTCACATAGCCTTGTATAGCATCCGCATCACCAAAACCGTTGATCATGACATTGGCACCCTCGGCAGCCAGTGCACGCGCATAACCCAGACCAATGCCGGATGTTGAACCAGTGATAAGCGCCGTTTTGCCTTGGAGGAACATGGGAGATAGCCTTTGCGTTAGGGTTGCGTTGTACATCGCTAAACGCAATGTTGGTGCAGGACAATATGGCAGAATGCCAAGACCAAATAGGTGCAATTATCTAAAAGGCCTGTCATAAGCGCCGCATGCGTTTGAATGATTGTCATAATGTCGCCGATTTTCGCCAGCTGGCGAAGTCGCGCCTGCCGTCGCCTATCTTTAACTATATCGACGGCGCAGCCGATGATGAGCGAACGAAAGGGCGCAACAGTTCGTCGTTCGACGACTGCGACCTTGTGCCCAATGTGCTCGCGGGCGTTTCGGATATCGACACGAGCGTTCGTGTTATGGGCAAAGACATCGCCATGCCGCTCATGCTATCGCCGACCGCGTTGCAACGCTTATTCCATTGGCAAGGTGAGCGCGCCGTTGCCGCTGTGGCGCAGCAGTTTAACACATGGTTCGGCATTTCATCGCTTGCCACGGTGAGCATTGAGGAAGTCGGCGAACGCATCAAAACACCCAAAATGTTTCAGCTGTATATCCACAAAGACAAAGGCCTGAACGCGTCGATGATCGAACGCTGTAAAGCCGCGAAATTTGATGCGATCGCGTTGACCGTCGATACAATCGTTTCAGGCAATCGGGAACGCTGCCTGCGCAGTGGCTTCACCTCGCCGCCGCGATTTACACCTGCATCGGTGCTCAGCTACGCCATCCATCCAGCATGGGCGCTGAACTATATGTTTCGGGAGAAATTCTCGCTTCCGAACCTGCAAACGCATGTGGACGCCGGGACCAATGTCGCGGTGTCTGTGGCCGAATATTTCAATACCATGCTCGATACCTCGATGGATTGGAAAATGGCGGAAAAAGTGCGGTCCGACTGGGGCGGCGAATTTTGCTTAAAAGGTATCATGTCCGTTGATGATGCCAAGCGGGCCGTCGACATTGGCGCGACGGCGATCATGGTGTCCAACCACGGTGGGCGGCAATTGGATGGATCGCGGTCGCCATTCGACCAGATTTCCGAAATCGCCGACGCCGTGGGCGGTAAGATCGACATCATTTGTGACGGCGGCGTGCAGCGCGGTAGCCATGTATTGAAGGCGCTGGCGGCAGGCGCCACAGCATGCTCCGGCGGGCGGCTGTATCTTTACGCATTGGCCGCAGCGGGCCAACCGGGTGTTGAACGTATCGTTGGCAAATTGCGCGACGAAATTGATCGTGACATGCGGTTGATGGGTGTCAAATCCGTCGGGCAACTTAACCGTTCTATGTTGCGCTATCGCTAGGCGTTTTCGCGCGCCTGCAATGTCAGGAGAATAGCGTTAGCGCGTGCTTACCAAAAACCAGATTGCGACGATCGCCAAGAGCACCGCAAATATACGGCGCACTTGGTTGCGGCGGTTGCCCAAGGTCATCCATCCATGCGCTTGCGCCGCCAACGCAACGATGACGAGGTGCACCGCTGTCGCAATCGCAACATAGCTGGCGGACAGCAGCATGGTCTGCGGAACAACTGGCGCATTCGTTGCGATATAGGCTGGCAGGACCGTGACAAAAAACACCGCAGCCTTTGGGTTCAGCAAGTTTAGCAGCAAGCCGTGGCGGAACCATGCCGCCATTGCCGTGGCGTCTATGTGATTGGTTGCAACTTCTTGCTCGCCAACCCATGTTTGCCATGCCAACCATAATAAATAGGCCACACCTGCGTATCGCAGCAAGCTAAAGGCAAAAGGTGAACGGGCCGCCAGTTCGGCAAGACCCACTGCCGAAGCCAAAGCAAGGATGGCGAGGCCCGTTGCGATGCCCGCAACAGCGGCGAAACCCGACCGCTTCCCTTGTGTGGCGCTGGTCAATGCCAGCCATGCCATGTTCGGTCCTGGGGTCAGTTCGATCAGCATCGTTGTGATGAGGAATGGGATGAACAGATCGGTCAGCATGCAACGTGTATGCCACGGCGTGGATTGTTAGTCGATTGCGCTTGGCTTTACGCGCGAACACACCCATTTAAGTCTTATGACGAATTATTCCCTGCTTGATCTTGTTCCGGTTGTCGAAGGTGGTTCGGTGGCTGGCGCGCTCGCCAATGCCGCTGATCTTGCTGCCCACGCAGAAACTTTGGGCTTCAGCCGCTATTGGGTTGCCGAACATCACGGGATGCGCGGAATCGCCAGCGCGGCCACCAGCGTAGTCATCGGGCATATTGCCGCAGCGACCAAATCTATCCGCGTTGGTTCAGGTGGCATCATGCTGCCCAACCATGCGCCATTGGTCATTGCCGAGCAATTTGGCACTTTGGACGCCCTTTACCCCGGCAGGATCGACCTTGGATTGGGCCGTGCACCCGGCAGCGACCAACGCGTTGCCGCAGCGATCCGCCGCACATTAGACAGCGACCCTAACGCGTTCCCGCGCGACGTGATAGAATTGCAAAGCTATTTCGCCGATGATGGCAAAACCGGCATAGTCGCGACACCCGGCGCGGGTGCGAATGTGCAACTCTACATATTGGGCAGCAGCCTTTATGGCGCGCAAGTCGCCGCTGCATTGGGCCTTCCGTTTGCATTCGCCAGCCACTTTGCACCGCAAATGCTCGACGAGGCCCTGCATATTTACCGCAGCCATTTCCGGCCAAGCGCTATATTGGACAAGCCCTATGCGATGGCGGCGTTCAACATCATCGCTGGCGAAACCGATGCAGAAGCGGAATTTTTGGCCAGCTCATTGATGCAAAGCTTCGTAGCCCTTCGCACAGGCAACCCACGCCAAATGCCACCGCCGGTCGAAGGCTATGTGGCGTCGCTGCCGCCGCAATTTATCTCGGCGTTGAACGACATATTATCTGCCAGCGCAATCGGTTCCGCTGACACCGTAAACGCGGGCGTCAAAGCGTTTTTGGCGCGCACGCAAGCGGACGAAATCATCGCCGCCTGTTCGGTTTTTGATCATGGAAAACGAAAACGGAGCCTGGATATAACAGCCTCCGTTTTCGCGGAACTTAGTAAACGCGTGGCTTCGGCTTGATATACTCTGCCTCGTCGGTCAGCGTATAATCATGCACTGGGCGGTAGTCGATTTTCACCGCGCCGCCTGAGCCGCCCCAACCTTCAAACCATGAAGCGGTGTGCTTCATCCAATTTGCGTCATCGCGCTCTGGATAATCCTCATGCGCATGCGCGCCGCGGCTTTCCTTGCGGTTGTTGGCGCTTTCGATGGTGCAAACTGCCTGCGCCATCAAATTGTCGAGCTCGAGCGTTTCAATGAGGTCGGTGTTCCAGATCATGCTGCGGTCGGTGACGTGCACGTCGGCCAGACGCTGATTGACCTTTTGCATCTCGGTGACGCCTTCGGCCAGCAATGCTGTGTCGCGGAAGACCGCAGCATGCTTTTGCATTGTCCGCTGCATTTGCAGACGAATGTCTGCAGTCGGCGAACCGCCCTTTGCCGCACGGAACTTGTCGACGCGGGTCAGCGCCAAATCGGCAGCATCTTTCGGCAACGCTTTGTGCGGCGCACCGGGCGTCAACGACGCTTTCAAATGCAGACCAGTTGCGCGTCCGAATACCACCAAGTCGATCAACGAGTTTGATCCAAGCCGGTTCGCGCCATGCACCGAAACGCATGCAGCTTCGCCGACCGCGTAAAGGCCCGGAACGATGACTTCGGGGTCGTCACCAACCTTGGTGACAACCTGACCGTGATAATTGCACGGAATTCCGCCCATATTATAGTGAACCGTTGGTGTCACTGGCAACGGTTGACGTGTCAGATCGACACCGGCGAAAATCTTTCCGCTTTCGGTAATGCCGGGCAAACGCTGGGCCAAAACCTTGGGATCGATATGGTCGAGATGTAGGTAGATATGGTCCTTATGCGGGCCGACGCCGCGGCCTTCACGCATTTCGAGTGCCATCGAACGGCTGACAACGTCGCGTGAAGCCAAGTCCTTAGCGGACGGTGCATAACGCTCCATGAAGCGCTCACCTTCGCTGTTGGTCAGATATCCGCCCTCGCCGCGCGCACCTTCTGTGATGAGAACGCCAGCGCCATAAATACCGGTTGGGTGGAATTGCACGAATTCCATATCCTGAAGCGGAAGCCCGGCGCGCAGCACCATGCCGCCACCGTCACCGGTGCAAGTATGCGCCGAAGTGGCGGAGAAATACGCACGGCCATATCCGCCGGTTGCCAGCACGACGGCGTGGCTTTTAAAGCGGTGGATGGTGCCATCTTCCATGCACATGGCGATCACGCCGCGGCATTCGCCATTTTCCATAATCAGATCGAGCGCGAAATATTCGATGAAGAAATCAGCGTCATATTTCAGGCTCTGCTGATACAGGCTGTGCAACATCGCGTGACCGGTCCGGTCGGCCGCTGCGGCGGTCCGCTGAACGGGGGGGCCTTCGCCCATATTCTGCATATGGCCGCCAAAGGGGCGCTGATAAATTGTGCCGTCGGCATTGCGGCTAAACGGAACGCCGGCATGCTCAAGCTCATACACCGCAGCAGGCGCTTCACGCACCATATATTCGATCGCGTCTTGGTCACCCAACCAGTCGGACCCCTTGACGGTGTCGTACATATGCCAGGTCCAATGGTCCGGCGAGTTGTTGCCAAGCGACGCCGCAATTCCGCCCTGTGCCGCAACAGTGTGCGAACGGGTAGGGAAAACCTTGGTGATACAGGCTGTTTTCAAACCGGCTTCAGCGCTGCCCATCGTGGCGCGCAAGCCAGAGCCACCGGCTCCGACAACAACCGTATCATAGGTATGGTCGATAATCTTGTAAGCGTCTGACATCAGGCGGATGCTCCGGTAAATGCTAATTTTGCTACGACGAAAATGCCGAACACGGCGCTCGCGACGACATAGAAGTTGAGAAGTGCCATTGCGCCAAACTTCAATCCTTCGTCATGCACATAATCTTCAATCACAACCTGAAGACCAAGGCGCGCGTGCGAAAAAATGTTGACGATCATCAATATCATCGGGACCGCAACGGTTGGCTGAGCCAGCCATTGCGCCAAGGTTGCTTGATCAAAATTCGGCATGAGAAGCAGCGAGACAACCAACCACGTGGTCAGCAAGATATTGCCAATCGCGGTCAGGCGCTGTTTCAACCAATGTTCGCCGCCATGCTTTGCTGAACCCAGCCCACGCACGCGCCCGATATATGTTCTACTGTCCATCATCAAACTCCCAGAAAGCGCGATGCCACAAACAGGACAACGAATGCAGTTGCAAAAAAGGCCGCAATGAATGCAGCCGAAGCCCAGGTCCGGTTGGCCTTCAATTCGTAACCAGCGCCAATATCCAAAACGAGGTGGCGAATGCCCGAGGCGAGATGCTGGAAGAAGCTGAAGGTTACAGCCAGGCCCAAAAGCCGGAAGAACCAGTTGACCGCAGTTTCAAAACCGGTTGCGCTATCGCCGGCGGAGACGACATATTTTTGAAAGGTCGCATAGCTTTCCGCGCCACCGCCAATTGCGGACAACCACCAAAGCAAAGTGATCATACCAACCGTCGCGAGAATGAATCCTGTTGCGCGGTGGAAAATCGAAATCGCCATCTGCGGTGACCAGCGGTACACCTGCAAATGCGGTGATAATGGGCGGTTCGGGTTTTTCGCCATGATTTCAGCGTCCTTCATTTAAGCGCGGCCTGTATTAAGCGTCGCTCTTTAATCGTTTAATGGCGTGGCGCAAGGCCTGCACCGCCAGAATCGCGCATACAGATGATGGATTTGTTCAATCACAACTTTGCAAAAAATCTGCGCCAGCGCATCGGAGGCACCCCGGCAATAACCGCCTATTAACCATTTACCGCTTAAACATGAAAAATCGGTCCGCATTGCGGAAGACCATGACACAGGAACGCAACAATGGCAGAAAAACGGGACATTGAACAATCGGACGTCCAGGCGATTATTGATGTGTTTGTCGAAGACAAAAACTTTGCGCCCCGCTGCCGCAAAGTCGGTGAGCTGTTGAAAGACCGGCTATACGACATCAGCAGCTATTATTGGGATTATTGGATCAGCATGGGCAAGTTTCCTGAAATGCAGGATCCCGAAAATGTAGAAAAAGCCCGGATCAAAACAGCGGCCTTTATTGGTAAACGCCTTAACGATATCGAAGGCACGGAATGGTCCAAGTTTCTAACCCGCCAGATTATGGATTCTTGCCAGCGGGGCATCCCGCCCAAAGCTCTAAATGCAGCGTCGATACGGACGAACGCCTTCACGCTAAAGTTGCTCGGTGAAGTATATGGCGTGGAGCAAGAAGACTATCAGGACCTCGCAGCTGCCGTGCTGACCGCGACGGGTCTGGAACTGTCCATCATGGCAATGTGCCACACGGCATATCACGCCAATCAGAACGCGGCGCGCCGCCAAGAACAATCGGCGCAGTTTGAATCCGACATCGGCGTTACTGCACATGAGGTTGCCGACCGCACAGCCGTATTGCGCCAGCAAGCCGCGAGCAGCTCGCAAATGGCGAACGGCATGCTGTCCAAAGCATCTGAAGTTGCGGCAGCGTCTGAACAATCTGCCATCGCCATGCGCGAAGCGGCCCAGACGGCCGCTGGCCTCATCCGCGCCATTGAAGATGCACGGACAGAAGTGGAGACCGCCGCCGACGTTGCAAACCGCGCTGCCGATGTTGCAACAAAAGGTGCGGTCGCGACCGATACGCTGTCCGAACAATCACAATCCATCGAATCTATATTAGGCCTTATCCGCGACATCGCGGGACAAACAAACTTGCTGGCGTTGAATGCCACGATCGAAGCGGCGCGCGCAGGTGATGCGGGCCGTGGTTTCGCCGTGGTCGCGCAGGAGGTAAAAAGCCTCGCAAATCAAACAGCGCAGGCAACGGATGAAATTGCGCAAAAGATTTCGGCCATTCAAAGTGCAACCAAGGCGTCGGTTGAATCAAACGCATCCATCCGCGAAACCGTTGACGAAGTGCGCATGTCTGCCGAGCGCATCCGGCGGGCGATGGAGGATCAAGCGCAAACAGTGACCATGATTACCGCGTCCGTCGACGAAACCGCGTTGGCCGCCGATTTAATGTCGAACACTATCTCCGCCATCCGCAGCGATACGGAAAATGTGGTGTCGGAAATCATGCAGCTTGAGGGCGGATTTAGCGAAGTAAATGAGAAAATCTCATCGCTTCAAGCCAATGCTACGCGCTTTGTTGGAAACCTCGTCCGATAACTTCGGTTGAAATTTTGTCGGCGCTGTGAAAAGCAGCGGCGATGAAAACGAAAATCCTTATCACCGGCGCATCACGCGGC
Organism: Sphingomonadales bacterium; assembly: GCA_027490455.1. GTDB lineage: Bacteria > Pseudomonadota > Alphaproteobacteria > Sphingomonadales > Sphingomonadaceae > Sphingorhabdus_B. The sequence goes on along the minus strand of JAIXYC010000130.1, from coordinate 33,029 downwards.
ATCGGCGCTGCCGCTGCGGCCAGCTTTGACCCCGCAACGACTACCGTGCTGGCGTTGTCCAGCAAGGATGGCGACCTAAACGATCCCACAACGCCTCAGCGGCTTTGGAACCACGCACTTGATCGCCTCGACGGGCGTGTGGATGTATTGATCAACAATGCCGGGATATTTGAGCAAAACCCGATTTCTGCCTCGGACGAGGAATGGCTCGCCAATTGGAACCGGACCATGCAGATCAACCTGACGGCAAGTGCGGACTTGTGTCGCCGCGCCGTCCTGCATTGGCAGGAATCGAACGCGAGTGGCAGGATCGTTAACATCGCCAGCCGCGCCGCGCATCGCGGGGATAGCCCGGCCCATTGGCATTATGCGGCATCGAAGGCCGGCATGGTCGCCATGACCAAGACGATTGCGCGTGCTTACGCGGCCCAAAAAATCTATGCCTTTGCCATATGCCCCGGGTTTACCATGACCGGCATGGCGGACGATTATCTCGCAAGCCGCGGCGGCGATAAGCTGCTCGCCGATATTCCGCTCGGCAAGGTCGCTGATCCCGAAGAAGTCGCGGCCATGGTGAAATTCTGTGCACTGGATGCGCCGCCGTCGATGACAGGCGCGGTATTGGATATAAATGGCGCGAGCTATGTACGCTAAGCTTGGCGCCATATTGGTATTGGCCCTGACGGCCTGCGCGCCGGTGCCAGCGGTCAAAACCATTAGCAGTGGAGCCACACTCGCGTCACAGTGCCAAGGCCGTGACGGCTGGAGCGACCCTGCCCCGCCCGCGCATATATTCGCCAATGTGTATATGGTGGGCACATGTGGCATTGTGTCTTTGCTCGTCACATCACCCAAAGGTCATATCCTTATCGACGGCGCGACCGCCGAAGCGGCCCCATTCATTGCCGACAATATCCGCAACCTTGGTTTCCAACCGACAGATGTAAAATATCTGGTCAGCAGTCATGAACATTTGGATCATGTTGGCGGGCTTGCCGCGCTGAAGGGCATTACCGGTGCCCGCATGCTGGCACGAGCTGAAGCCCGCAAAAGTCTGGAGACGGGTATTTCGGATCCTACGGACCCGCAATTGGCAATATTGCCGCCCTTCGCGGGCATAAAGGTTGACCAAATCGTCCACGACGGTGAAACCATCTCCCTTGGCCCGATAAAAATGACCGCCATCGCCACGCCCGGCCACGCCCCGGGCGGAACCAGTTGGACCTGGAAATCATGTAAGGGCGGGACCTGTCATCACTTCGTTTTCGCCGACAGCCTTGGCGCTGTGTCTGCTGATGGTTACAGATTTACCGACCACCCGGCTTATGTGGCCGTATTAAGGGCGACCATGAAGCGCGTTGCTGAACTAAACCCATGCGACGTCCTGATCGCACCGCACCCCGCGCAATCGCGTTTCTTTGAACGCGTTTCGGGCAAGGAACCTCTGGCCGACTCTGCAGGCTGTGCAAATTATGCGAAAGCAGCGATGGAGCGGCTTGACGCCCGATTAGCAAAAGAAGCAGCACAATGAACTGGAAGGTGACCCTGCCCTGCACCCGCAATGAAGCGGAAGCGCTGCACCATGACGACGAGTGGTTTGCGGCATTGGAACCCATGCCGACCATCGTCGCGGACGAAGTCGAAGCCTTCAACGACGACAAATGGCGGCTTGAAGCCTATTTTAACGAAAAACCAAATGCTCAGGTGATCGCCGCCATCCAAATCCGCTTGCCCAGCGCTGTCAAAGCAAAGGCGGTGGTTGAGGAACTCCCCGATGCCGACTGGGTCGTGATGAGCCAGCAAGGGCTTCAGCCGGTGCATGCCGGGCGCTTCTACGTCCACACAATGGCCAACAAGGGCACAGTGCCATACGGCGCAACCCCGTTCCAAATCGAGGCTAGCCGCGCCTTTGGCACGGGCGGACATGAAACGACCAGCGGCTGTCTTGATATGCTCGACAGAATGAAACGTGCCGGCAAACGGTTTGACCTGATTGCCGACATCGGGACGGGCACTGGCCTGCTGGCTTTTGCCGCCCATGCGTTGTGGCCCAAGGCGTATTTGACGGCATCGGATATCGATCCTGTCAGCATTGATGTCACCGGTGCTAATGCCGAGGTCAACAATGTCCCTTGCGGCGTCGCGCAGGGCCAATTGGCGCTGTGTGTGGCCGCAGGGACAGCGCACGACCTTATCACCGCCCGCGCACCTTATGATTTGGTCATCGCCAATATTTTGGCGGGCCCGTTAATCGAACTTGCGCCGTCGCTATCAGCCATATTGCGCGAAGGTGGCTCGCTCATCTTGGCTGGCTTGCTGAATACGCAGGCGGAAGCGGTCACACGCGCATATCGCCTTCACGGTTTTCGACTGCAAAAACGCAAGGATATGGGTGATTGGCCATGCCTGTGGCTCGTCAAGCGGCGGAGCTATGGCTGGCAAAGTCCGCTGCGCGCGTCAGGCCGCACCAGTCAGCCGCCGGGTGATTTCGGAACCTGGTAGCCCTTAAAATATGCCTGAGTGCCCTTGGTCATGATCGCATCTTCGGCAATGATTTCGCCAACCAATATGTCGGGCAAGGATTCGAGCCGCTCGTACAATGGCGCGAAATCGGTCTCGACGGTCACCTTAAGCAACTGTTCCATGCTGGAGACCACAAAATAGGTCTGCTGAAAATCATCAATCCGGTAATGGCTGCGCATCACGCGCAGCAGGTCGAACGCGATCCGGTTGGGACTTGGGTCCTCCAGCGCGAAAATGCTCTCTGCATAGCTTGAGACGATCCCAGCGCCGTAAATCCGCAAACCATCGGCCTGCTGAATAAGGCCGAACTCCACCGTATACCAATATAGCCGCGCGAGATGGTCAAGCGCGCCAAAGCCAAGCGAGCGCAATCCGCCTTTGCCATAAGCAACCATATAATCGGAAAATACGGTATCCGCCAAAATGGGGACATGGCCGAACACATCATGGAAAACGTCGGGTTCTTGCAGATAATCCAGCTGCTCAGGCGTCCGGATAAAATTGCCGGCCGGAAAACGGCGATTGGCGAGATGGTCAAAAAACACTGCGTCGGGAACCAAGCCCGGCACAGCGACGATTTGCCAACCCGTGGCCGCCATCAACCGCGCGTTCAATTCACGATAATCGGGAATACCGGGGCGCGTTAGCTTTAGAACATCGATCCCGCGCATAAATGCGTCAGCCGCGCGGCCCGGTAGCATCGCCGTTTGGCGGGCAAAAAGCCGGTCCCACATCGCATGTTCATCAGCGCCAAAGGCGTCCCAATTCTGGGGCACGGTCCAATCGGCATTGGCACCGGCAGGCGGCGCGTCATAAATATGGCTCGAGCTATCCATGGGAATTAGTTACACTTGAAACCGTTTTGCATCAACCGCGTTGGCAGCGATCGCATCCGGCTCCTAGGCCTTGCTAGTCCCGGCTAAGCCTCCGCCACAATCCGGGCCCATTCGGCCTCATCAATAACCTGAATGCCAAGTGCCGTGGCCTGTTTCAGCTTTGATCCTGCTCCGGGGCCCGCCACGACCAAGTCAGTCTTTGCACTGACCGATCCAGCAGACTTTGCCCCAAGTGCCTCAGCCTGCGCCTTCGCTTCATCCCGGCTCATGGTTTCAAGCTTTCCGGTGAACACGATGGTTTTGCCTGTCCACGCACTTTCGCGGACATTTGACACATAAGCAGGCGGCGCGATTTCGTTCAAAAGATCATTCCACACAGACATGTTGTGCGGTTCGTGGAAGAAATCGCCAAGTGCCTCGGCAACTGCCCCGCCAACGCCGTCAATGGCGGTGATGTCCGCAACGGCCGCTTCATCACCCTGCGCCAAACGCAGCCCGACGTTCCCGACCTCTTGTACCGTTCCAAAAGCCTTAAACAGATCGCGCGCGGTCACGGCGCCGATATGGCGAATCCCAAGCCCAAAGAGCAGCTTGGCACCATCGGGCGCGCGCTTCGCCTCAATCGCTGCCAACAGGTTATCCACAGACTTATCCTGCCATCCATCGCGCGATAAAATATCTGCACGCCGGGCCTTCAACCTGAAAATATCTGCGGGACTTTCGAGCCATCCCAGATCGAAAAACTCTTGGATCGTTTTCTCGCCCAGCCCCTCAATATCCAGCGCACCACGGCTGACAAAGTGGATCAGTCGCTGGACACGCTGGGCCGGACAAATCAGTCCGCCCGTGCAGCGCACATCGACTTCGCCTTCCTCGGCGACGGCTTCCGAACCGCATTCGGGACATTGCTCTGGAAACGCATAAGGCGCGCGTTCTGCATCGCGTGTCAGGTTTTCGACGATCTGGGGAATAACGTCCCCTGCCCTTTGCACAACAATACGATCGCCTGGGCGCACACCCAATCGGGCGATTTCATCGCGGTTATGCAGGGTTACGTTGGACACAACGACGCCGCCCACCGTTACTGGGGTCAGGCGACCCACGGGCGTCAACTTGCCCGTTCGTCCGACCTGAATATCGATAAGCTCAAGCGTTGTTTCGGCCTGTTCAGCGGGAAATTTGTGCGCAATCGCCCAGCGTGGGGATTTTGCGACATAGCCAAGCCGTTCTTGCCAGTCCAACCGGTCAACCTTGTAGACGACGCCGTCAATATCATAGGGCAAGTCAGCCCGCTGCCGTTCGATGCTGGCATAATGGGCGAGCGCATCATCGCTATGCGCAACGCGGACGAGCAATGGGGACACCGGCACACCCCATGCCGCAATGGCCGCCATCACGCCGCTTTGGGTGTCGGCTGGCAAACCACTGACCTCGCCCCATCCATGCGCAAAAAAGCGCAGCGGCCGTGACGCGGTAACCTTGGCATCTTTTTGCCGCAATGATCCCGCCGCCGCATTGCGCGGGTTGGCAAACAGCTTCCCGTCCTTCACCTTTTGCGCTTCGTTTATCGCCGCAAAGTCAGACTTGGCCATATAAACTTCGCCGCGTATCTCGAAGATGTCGGGCACATCGCCGGCCAACTGCTGCGGGATGTCAGAGATATAGGCGACATTGGCGGTCACATCCTCCCCCACACTGCCATCGCCGCGTGTTGCGGCCTGCATCAGATGGCCTTTTTCGTACCGCAAGGAAAGCGAAAGGCCGTCAATCTTGTCCTCCGCCGTCAACGCAACATCCGCATCGGGGGCGAGGTTTAAAAAGCGCCGGACACGCCCCACGAAATCGTGCACATCTTGCGCCTCAAACGCGTTGTCGAGGCTCATCATGCGCTTTGCATGCGTGATTTTCTTAAGCCCTGAACCGTCTACAGCCGCGCCAACCAAATTATTGGGGCTATCCGGCCGCACGAGATGTGGGAACGCTGCCTCAAGCTCATTGTTGCGCCGCACCAACGCATCATATTCCGCGTCCGAGATTTCAGGCGTGTCTTCGGCATGGTAGCGCCGGTTATGATAGGCAATCTGTTTCGCCAACCGCATCAACTCATTGGCAGCGTCTGCTTCTGTCACTCACCGGCTCCAGTAACCGGCTTTGTCAGGTCAAATGATACCCGGAACAACCGCCCCGGCCTTGCCAGTTCATATGTCAGGACTTGTCGTGGCGTGACTTCAAACGCCCAGATATTGGCATTTGATACAGTGCGCCCTTCTTTGGTGAACATGTCTTTGGAAAAAGCATCCGCAGGAAATTCTTGCCGCATGACACTGCCTAAGGTCACGGTATCGCCGCCATATTGGGATACAGGGTCTTCGGTGCCATCCTTTAACATATGGCGATGCTTCAGACGCAGCCCAGTGTCTGTCTTGCTGATAATCCATGTGCGCGATTTATCTTCGCCAACATCAAATGCGATCCGAACTTCGCGCGATGAGCATTCGCGGACGTGCGCACGCATTTTCGCTGAATTAAAGCTGGCGTCGCTTTCATCGCCCGCCGCCAATTTGCCTTCAAATGACTTGCCGCACAGGGAGGAAAGTTCACGAAAAAATCCGTCGGCTGGCAGTGCTGCTGTTTCCGTGGTCGTGCAGCCGGTCAGCAGCAACGCAAAAATCAAACCTATTTTCTTCACACAACCTCCAAAAGGCGTTTTGCTTGCGCGCGCGCTTCATCCGTTACTTCTGCGCCCGAAAGCATACGGGCGATTTCTTGGCTGCGCGCTTCATTATCCAGCAAGACCACGCCCGTGCGCGTCACCGTTCCTTGGCTGGATTTGGCGATAAAGTAATGCGCTTTGCCTTTGGCCGCGACCTGCGGGCTATGCGTGACCGCCAGCAACTGCGTATGTTGCGCCAAGCGCGCAAGCCGCTCACCGATGGCAGCCGCCACCGCACCACCGACGCCGCGGTCGATTTCATCAAAAATGATCGTCGCTGCCCCGCCCTCTTCCGCCAACGCGACTTTCAGTGCGAGGATGAAGCGGGACAGTTCGCCACCTGATGCGATTTTGGCCAGCGGCGCGAACGGCGCGCCGGGGTTGGTCGAAATCAGAAACTCTACGCGGTCCATGCCCGACGCGGCCCAGCGGTCTTCGGGAAGCTGCTCGACAGCCGTTTGGAACTGCGCCGCATCCAGCTTTAACGGCGCTAATTCCACCTTAACGGCGGCATCCAGCTTCGCTGCTGAAACACGTCGCCTTTCCGACAGTGCCGTGGCGGACGCGACATAGGCCGCGTGTTTTGCAGCGACCTCAGCCTCCAACAAAGCGAGCCCCTCGCCTCCTGCCTCAATCGACTGAAGCTGCGCGGTCAGGCGTTCCTGCAGGGCAATGATGCCGTCCGGCGCGACATTGTGCTTACGGGCCAGCGCGCGTAATTCGAACAGGCGCTCCTCAATTTCATCGAGACGCGCGGGTTCATATTCAATCGCCCGCGCCGCCGCATTCAACTTGTCCTCGGCTTCGCTTGCTTCGATCACGGCACGGTCAAGCGATGTCAGCGCTTCTGCCAGCAACGGATGGGCATCAGCCAAGCGGTCAAGCTTGCGTGCCGCAGACCGGATAAGCGCAAGGCCACTTTTGGGGCCGTCAAAGCTTTCAAGTACGGCCTTCAAATCTTCGGCGATGCGCTCGCCCTTTTGCATGTCCGACCGCTCGCCAGCCAGTTCCTCTTCCTCGCCGGGCTGCGGATTAAAGGCAGCAAGTTCCGCCACGGCATGTTCAAGCCACTCTTGATCGCGCGCGGCATTTTCGAGCGCTTCGCGTGCGATATCAAGCCGCACTTTCGCCTCATGCCATGATGTATAATTGGCCGCGACCGTTGCGGTGTCGCATCGGCCAAAGGCATCAAGCAGCGCCCGATGTCCGCGCGGGTTCAGCAACCCCCTATCATCATGCTGGCCATGTATTTCCACCAAAGATGCACCGACATCGCGCAACAAAGCCGCAGAGCAAGGCTGATCATTTATGAACGCCTTACTGCCGCCATCGGCCTTGACCGAACGGCGGATCAGCAGCGGTTCGCCTACGTCGATTTCAATGTCATTTTCGCCAAGCAAGGCGACCACATTGGCTGGTGCATCAAAGCTTGCGGTTACTTGCGCCTTATCAGCGCCTGCACGCACCAGGCCGCTATCGGCGCGCGCGCCCAGCGCAAGGCCCAGCGCGTCCAGCAAGATAGACTTACCAGCGCCCGTCTCCCCGGTTAAAACGCCAAGGCCGTTTGCGAATTCAAGGTCCAGCGCCTCGATCAGCACCACATCGCGGATCGACAGCCCCGTTAGCATGTCATTACGCGGCGGGCGCGTTCTTCTGCATCAGGTCATAGGCGCGCTGATACCATATGCTACCGGGGTAATTGGCACCCAGCACAGCCGCAGCTTTCTTCGCCTCTTCAGGCACGCCCATCGCCAAATAGCTTTCGATCAGGCGGTACAACGCCTCTGGCGTGTGCGTTGTCGTATCAAACTTGTCGATGACTTCGCGGAAACGCAGCGAGGATGCGAGCCACAAAGCACGACGTTGATAGAAACGGCCAATTTCCATTTCCTTGCCCGCCAAATGGTCGCGCACAAGGTCAATTTTCAACGTGGCGTCAGCGGAATAGCGCGAATTGGGATAGCGACGCTGCACTTCACCCAACGCAGCCAATGCCTGCTCCGAAATCTTTTGATCGTGGGTCACGTCGCTCATCTGTTCGTAATAAGACAAGGCGATCAGATAATAGGCATAAGCCGCATCTTTGTTACCCGGATGAATCGACAGAAACCGGCGCGACGATTGAATCGATTCGTTATATTTCTGCGCCATGTAATAGCTAAACGCACTCATCAGCTGTGCGCGGCGGGCCCATGGCGAATATGGATGCTGCCGTTCGACTTCGTCAAACAAAGCGGCAGCAACTTCATATTGCTTGTTATCCAACTTGTCCTTTGCTGCGGTATACAAGGTGTTGACGTCACGCGCGACATAACGGGTGTTGCTCCCCGGCTTTGCGCCACCGCCGCCAAGGCCGAGCATAGCGCAACCCGAAAGCATGGAAACCGAAGCCAGCAAGCCAGCGGACACAAGGATTTTTCTGTTCATGGGATTGTCCTTAGATACTCTTGGGGCCGTCGCCAAGGGTTTTGCGCATGTTAGTGCGAGATGCTGTATCGGGCATGAACTGAAGCCGAGGCGGCCCCAGCTACCACAGGCCTTGCCATTGGCAGCCGCCCATGCCCACAACGAAAAAGGGGCCACCGAAGCGACCCCTTTTCCTCTCCAATCCTTTTGCAGGATGTTCTGTGTTCCGCGAAGGCTTAGTCCTTCAGGAATGCTGGAACATGGTCGGGATCGCCCCCGCCATTGTTTCCGCCTTCTGAACGCTCTTGGCGTGGACCACGGTCGCCGCGGCCTTCGCCCCGACCACCGCCATCACGACGAGGTCCGCGATCGCCACGGCCTTCGCCGCGTCCGCCACCGCCGCCTTCACGACGGGGACCACGATCGCTGCGCTCGCTCTTTTCGCGTGGCGGGCGTGTATCTTCCAGCTCTTCACCAGTTTCCTGATCTACGACGCGCATCGACAGGCGAACCTTGCCACGTGGATCGATTTCAAGGACCTTGACCTTAACGTCCATGCCTTCGCTGACGACGTCGGTAACCTTCTCAACGCGCTCGTTGCGCATTTCGCTGACATGGACGAGACCGTCCTTGCCACCCATGAAGTTTACGAACGCACCGAAATCGACGAGATTGACGACCTTGCCGTCATAGATTTTGCCAACTTCAGCTTCTTCAACGATGCCGGAAATCCACTTACGAGCGGCTTCAATCTGGGCAACGTCGGAAGACGAGATCTTGATAAGACCTTCATCGTCGATGTCGACCTTGGCGCCAGTGGTGGCGACGATTTCACGAATAACCTTACCACCGGTACCGATGATGTCGCGGATCTTCGCTTTGTCGATCTGCATGGTTTCAATACGTGGTGCGTGTGCCGACAATTCACCGCGGGCTTCGCCCAAAGCCTTTGCCATTTCACCAAGGATATGCGCGCGGCCTTCCTTGGCTTGGTTCAATGCAGCTTCAAAGATTTCACGGGTAATACCGGCAATTTTGATGTCCATCTGCATCGTGGTGATGCCTTCTGACGTACCAGCAACCTTGAAATCCATGTCGCCGAGATGATCTTCATCACCCAAGATGTCGGAAAGGATCGCGAAATCCTTACCTTCAAGGATAAGGCCCATTGCGATACCCGAAACCGGACGCTTGATAGGCACGCCTGCGTCCATCATGGCGAGGCTGCCACCGCAAACCGAGGCCATCGACGACGAGCCGTTCGACTCGGTAATGTCGCTGGTCAAACGGATTGTGTACGGGAACTCGTCCTTGGATGGTAGCACGGGGTGCAATGCACGCCATGCGAGCTTACCATGACCAACTTCGCGGCGACCAGGCGCACCGAAACGGCCAACTTCACCAACGCTGTACGGTGGGAAGTTATAATGCAGCATGAAGTTTTCATAATGCAGACCGCCAAGACCGTCGATCATCTGCTCTGCATCCTTGGTACCCAAGGTGCAGGTTGCGATGGTTTGCGTTTCGCCGCGTGTGAACAAGGCAGAACCATGTGCGCGTGGCAAGAAATGCGTTTCCGAAACGATTGGACGGATTTGCGTGGTGCTGCGACCGTCGATGCGGGTGCCGTCCTTTAGGATAGCGCCGCGAACGATTTCAGCTTCAAGCTTCTTCATCAACTTGCCTGCGGCCAGCTGATCCTGAGGCGCTGCGTCAACAAACGCTTCCTTCGCCTTTGCGCGTGCAGCGTTCAACGCGTTGCTGCGCTCGGACTTGTCGGTCAGCTTATAGGCTGCAGCAATATCCTTGCCGATCAGCTTCTTAAGCTTATCCTTGGCAGCGGACAGGTCAGCCTGCTCGGCCATTGCCCAAGGGTCCTTGGCTGCTTGTTCAGCAAGCTTGATGATTGCCTTAACGACTTCCTTACATGCGTCATGCGCAAACAGGACGGCACCAAGCATGATTTCTTCCGAAAGCTCATTGGCTTCGGATTCAACCATCATCACGGCGTCATATGTCGCTGCAACAACGAGGTCGAGGTCGCCTTCGGCAACCTGCTCATCTGTTGGGTTCAGGATATATTCGCCATTCAGGTAACCAACGCGTGCCGCGCCGATTGGGCCCATGAAAGGAACGCCCGAAATGGTCATCGCAGCCGAGGCTGCAACAATTGCCAAAATGTCAGGCTCATTCTCGCCATCATAGCTAAGAACTTGCGCGATTGCGTTGATTTCGTTGTAGAAACCTTCTGGGAACAACGGACGCAATGGACGGTCGATCAAACGGGAAACCAAAGTTTCCTTTTCAGTCGCGCCGCGTTCCCGCTTGAAAAAGCCACCGGGGATACGGCCAGCTGCCGAATATTTTTCTTGATAGTGAACGGTCAATGGGAAGAAATCCTGACCATCCTTTACCGACTTCGCCGCGGTAACCGCGCAAAGTACAACAGTTTCGCCCAAAGACGCCATAACAGCGCCGTCAGCTTGACGGGCAACCTTACCCGTTTCGAGTGTCAGGGTTTGTCCGCCCCACTCGATTGATACAGTTTTCGTATTAAACATAGATTTTCCTTTGACCCGCATGCCCTATGCGATGCGGGGCCTCAATTGAGCGGATGATCCGATCCGCAAACGGCCGGGGCATTTCAAAGCCCCCATGGCAGTCCAGCCTCATTGCCGGACCCCCCATGCAAAAAGCGGCCCCGATTGAGGCCGCTTTTAAATTTACTTGCGAAGGCCGAGCTTCGCGATGAGTGTCGCGTAACGGTCACCATCGATTTTTTTCAGGTAATCCAAAAGCGAACGACGCTTGTTGACCATCTGAAGAAGACCACGACGCGAATGATTGTCCTTGTGGTGGTCTTTAAAGTGGCTGGTCAGCGTATTGATACGGTCAGTCAGGATTGCAACCTGCACTTCTGGCGATCCGGTATCATTTGGCTCGCGTGCGTGCTCTTTGATGACCTGTGCTTTACGTTCTGCAGTAATTGACATATTTTTCCTTCGAACATCATGGAGTTAGGTTAAAGCCACGGACGGTTTTTAAAGCACCGCCGATGTTCTCCACCAGTGCAATAGGCCGCAAATCTGCGTCCCTCGCCCAATGTAGCCCATCTTTCATGGCAATCCCGGTCAAGACGCGACCCTGTTGGATCGCCCTTGCCTGTTCCGGGGAGAGATCAAGAGCCGGGATGTCGACCAGCCCTGCCTCTATCGGCAAGATAATGTCTTCTTGGGCTGCCCCTTGGCCGAATGCATTGAGTTTGTCCAGCGAAATCGCGCCATTCAGGGCGAACGGACCTGCGCGCACGCGGCGCAGCATAGAGACATGGCCGACGGTACCCAAAGCATATGCGATATCTCGCGCCAAGCTGCGGATGTACGTGCCTTTGGAAACGTCGGCTGTCAGTGTGACCGAACCCAAAAGCGCGTCACCCTGAACTTGTTTCAGGGTCTTACTTTCATCCCGGTCAAAGTATGATGCTGAAACAGGTTCAGCATGACAGATGGTGAGTTGATAGACCGTCACGCCCCGCGACTTCATCTCGACCACTTCCCCTGCCCGCGCCAAATCATACGCGCGCTTGCCATCGATTTTGATCGCGGAATAAGCCGGCGGAATCTGTTCAATTGGCCCTGTGAACTGCGCCAGGGCTTGCTGCACCTGTTCCAGCGTGGGCCGCACGTCAGACGTTGCAACAACCTCGCCCTCGGCATCTAGGCCGCTGGTCTCTGTCCCAAAGCATATGGTAAAGTCATAAGTCTTGGACGCGTCGAGCATCCGGCCACATAATTTGGTCGCTTCACCCAATGCGATGGGGAGAACACCGGTGGCAAGCGGATCAAGCGTACCGCCGTGCCCAACCTTGACCTTGCCAAAGCCGGCAGAGCGCAAGTTGCGCTTTACGGCTGCAACGGCCTGCGTTGAACCCAGCCCAAGCGGTTTATCAAGGATGATCCAGCCATGCATGCCCGCCCTTTAGGGCGCGGTGTAGCATCAAGTCAATTTGAAGGCGCCGCGATTGACGCTGCGACCAACAATGAGGGCATGGTTTTTTTCATCATAGGCCAGACGATATGCCTTTCTTGATGAACGGCACATAAAAAGTCAGCCTAAGCCGCGCGCCTCGTTAAAATGCTTTCGGCACATCGCAACGTAACGATCATCGCCGCCAATTTCAGTTTGTGCGCCATCAACAACGGCTTTGCCGGTCTCATCGACGCGCAAATTCATCGTCGCTTTGCGGCCGCAGTCACACACGCCCTTTAATTCAACCAGGCTGTCCGCGATGCCGAGCAATGCAGCGGAGCCGGGGAACAGTTCACCCTGAAAATCCGTGCGCAAGCCATAGCAAACGACCGGAATACCGGCCTTGTCGGCTAAGCTTGCCGCCTGCCAAACCTGCTGCTTGGTCAAAAACTGCGCTTCATCGATCAGCACACACGCGAGCGGTGTCTCTGCATGCTTATTGAGAACTGCGTTTTCGATGTCCGTGTCGCTTTCAAACCGGCTCGCATGACCGGCAAGGCCAATGCGCGAGCTGATGGCGCCGAAACCCGGGCGGTCATCAATAGCGGCGGTCCACAGCATCACCTGCATACCGCGCTCGCCATAATTGAATGCCGCCTGCAGTAATGTCGTCGATTTGCCGGCGTTCATCGACGCGTAGTAGAAATATAGCTTGGCCATTATTCTGCGTCGTCGCCGTCCGCATCATCGGTCAGGTCCTGCTGGACCTTGGGCTGCGCCAATAAGCCTTCAATATGTGTGGCTTGGTCGAAGCTATAGTCGGCCAGAAATTTCAGCTTCGCCGCATATTTCATGCTCACCCGCGAGGCGACTTCCTTTTGAAAAAACGCCGTATTGGTGCGCAGTGCCTTCAGCACCTTTTCTTCATTTGCCCCCAGCAGCGGCTTAATGAATGCCGTTGCATGGCGCAAATCCGGGGACATGCGCACTTCGGTCACGCTGACGCTGTGGCTGTTAAGCACATCATCATGCACTTCGCCACGCGCGAGCAGTTCCGACAATATGTGCCGGAATTGTTCGCCTACGCGCAGCAACCGCACAGAACGGCCCTCGGTACCAGTGTCGTTATGTTTGGCCATACAGCTCCCCTTTCAGGTTCGAGCTAAGCTCACAACGTCCGTTCACGTTCCTCGACTTCAAAGACCTCGAGCATATCGCCTGCCTTGACGTCGTTGGTATCCGCCAACACGACACCACATTCGAGACCAGCACGCACTTCGTCGATATTGTCCTTGAACCGGCGGAGCGAGGCAATCGTGGTTTTCGACACGATGACGTCTTCGCGGGTAAGACGTGCATGAAGGCCCTTTTTGATGATGCCTTCGGTGACCAGCAAACCAGCGGCCTTGTCGCGCTTGCCGGACTTGAACACGTCCTTGACCTCTGCACGTCCGACGACGGTTTCGATGATTTCCGGACCAAGCTCGCCCGCCATTTCCTTGGCGATGTCTGCCGTCAGATGATAAATCACATCGAAATATTTCAACCGGACCCGGTCACGCTTCGCAAGCGCCGCAGCCTTGCTGTTCGGACGCACGTTAAAGCCGATCAGCGGCGCATTGGACGCAGCAGCAAGCAGCATATCCGATTCCGTAATACCGCCAACGCCAGCCAACAGAACGCGCACCTTGATCTCGTCTGTGGAGATGTTGTTGAGCGCAGTGACAATTGCTTCGACCGAACCCTGCACATCGCCCTTGATGACGACAGGATATTCCTTCGCCCGCGTGGCGGACAAATTGTCAAACAGGTTTTCAAGATTTGGCGTGACTTGCGCGGTGCGCACCTTCGTTGACTGTTCCTTACGATACAGGGCAACTTCGCGGGCACGCGCTTCGTTTTCCACGACGGTCAGAACGTCACCAGCAGATGGCACACCGGTCAGGCCGAGCACTTCGACCGGCGTTGCCGGGCCTGCTTCGGGCACCTGCTGACCCTTGTCATTAATCAACGCGCGGACCTTGCCGCTTTCTGCGCCAACAACAAAGATGTCGCCACGCTTCAACGTGCCGCGCTTTACCAACACGGTCGCAACTGCGCCGCGGCCCTTATCAAGCTGTGCCTCGACCACAACGGCTTCCGCCGCGCGATCAGGGTTGGACTTGAGCTCCATAACTTCAGCCTGAAGTGCCAACTTGTCGAGCAGATCGTCCAAGCCGGTTTTCTTGAGCGCGGAAACTTCCACATCCTGAACATCGCCGCCCATCGCTTCGACAACGACTTCATGTTCAAGCAAACGCTCACGCACCTTCTGTGGGTTGGCGCCTTCCTTGTCGATCTTGTTGATCGCAACAATCATCGGCACATTGGCTGCCTTGGCATGCTTAATGGCTTCAATCGTCTGCGGCATAAGGCCGTCATCAGCAGCAACCACCAGAATGACGATATCGGTGACGGACGCACCGCGCTGACGCATTTGCGTGAACGCTTCATGGCCCGGTGTATCGAGGAAAGTGATGAGCGAGCCATCCTTTGTCTTCACCTGATATGCACCGATATGCTGCGTAATACCGCCAGCTTCACCCGATACGACATTTGCGCCGCGCAAGGCGTCAAGCAGCGATGTCTTACCATGGTCGACATGGCCCATAACTGTAACAACGGGCGGACGCGCCTTCAGCGTTTCTGGGGCATCAACATCTTCGTCATGAACGATGTCAACGTCAGCGTCGGAAACGCGGGTGATGTTGTGGCCAAACTCTTCGACGAGCAATTCCGCCGTATCTTGGTCGATGGTCTCATTGATGGTGACGGGCATGCCCATTTTGAACAGTGCCTTGACCAGGTCACTGCCCTTTTCCGCCATACGGTTGGCCAGTTCCTGAACGGTAATTGTTTCAGGGACAACGACGTCACGGGTCTGCTTGACCTGTGCCTGACGGTTACCACCGCCATGCAAACGCTTTTCCTTTTCACGCGCACGCTTCAGCGCAGCGAGTGAACGTGCACGGGCACCATCATCGCCCTCAAGCGCGCGGGTAACGGTCAGCTTGCCCGACTGACGGCGATCATCCGCTGCACCGCGCGTTGGGCGATGCGGCGCTTTTTTGATCTCTTCACGCTCGCGCTCTGGGCGCTTAGGCGCTTCAACGGGTGTAAAGCGACGCGGCGCAGGCGCTGCGCCATCGTTGTTGATTTCTTCAGCAACAGGTTCAAATATTTCAGGCTCAACAGGCGCTACAGCGGCTGGCGGCGGTGGTGGAGCGGCGGCTTCCTCACGATTGGCTTGCGCGCGCTGGCGCTCCTCTTCGGTGCGCTGTGCACGCTGCTCGGCTTCCCGGCGGCTGCTTTCTTCCAGCATGGCCAAACGCGCTTCTTCAGCTTCGCGAAGCAGCTTTGCCTGACGCTCTTGGCGGCTCAGCATGTCATTGCCCGTCGGACGCGGCGCTGGTGCAGCCGGAGCCGGCGCAGGTGCGGCCGCGACAGGCGCAGCGGGTGGTGTCGGAGGAGGAGGTGGCGCGGCTACTTCAGCCTCTGGCGCGTAACCGGGCTTACCGACAAGCTTCTTGCGCTTAACCTCGACAACAACTTTATTTGTGCGGCCATGGCTAAAGGTCTGTTTGACTTCACCGGACTCGAGCGAGCGGCTCAAAGTGAGCGGCTTGCGCGTTAATGTCGGTTTATTGTTGGTATCATCACTCATCGAAACAGAACCCGTCCTTACTCAATCAATTGCGGAGACGTCAGAAATATGGCCCCGCACGTCCGCAACCGAAGTTGCGGAATCGAGGGGCGCATTACTGCATCCTTTGAAATTTAGCCAGCGTCCAAGATGATGCATCACCCTATCTGCCGCTTTTTGGTCAATCAATGCGACATGAACGGCATTTGACCGTCCAAGCGCTCCAGACAATGCGTCACGGTCGACGGGCAGCTTCAGGCCACCCTTTCCGGTCCCTTCGGCATCTTCACCAACGCGCCACGCTTGGTCGCGCTTGCCACTGCCGTCGGCGCTGGCATCGGAAGCATGCAGAAGTAAACGAACTTGCCCGCTGCGCGATGCAGAATCGATCTTCTCGGCACCCAAGATAAGGTGCCCTGCCCGCGCTTCCAACCCAAGCCGGTCGAGAAAAGCCTTTTCAAGGCCTCGGTCAATGCGCCCGCTCAGGTCATCAATGATGTCAATCTTGTCGGTTTTAAAGGCGCGGCGCAGCAAGCCGGCAAGCTTGCCCTTTTCCTGCGCCTTCGTCAGTTCTTCGCCGGATACACCAATCCACGCGCCACGGCCCGGGGCCTTGGCAAACAGATCAGGCGCGATGCTTCCATCGGGGCCGAGGGCAAGCCGGATGAGCTGGGCACGAGTCCCATGCTCACCTGACAATATGCACTTCCTTATTGGGGAGTGTCGGTTCTCATTGGGAGTCGTCCGCTGCAACCGCGTCCTCCTCTATGATATCCGAAGCTGGCGCGCTGTCTTCGTCGTCGAACCAGTGTGCGCGTGCGGCCATGATGATTTCATTGCCTTGTTCTTCAGACAATCCGAACACCGCCAAAACGCCAGCCTTATCTTCCGAACGATTGCGGCGCATTTCGCGATCGCTACGTTCGTTGCGGCGTGGCTCACGTGCCTTTTGGATCAGTTCGTCAGTCGCCAAGTCAGCAAGATCATCCAGCGTCTTGATGCCGGCCTTACCCAGTACGACGAGCATCGCTTCGGTCAGAATGGGCAGTTCCGCCAGTGCGTCTTCAACACCCAGTTCACGACGCTCAGTCCGGTTGGCTTCCTCACGGCGATCCAGCGCTTCTTGTGCGCGGCTCTGAAGCTCTTCCGCCAGACCTTCGTCGAAGCCTTCGATGGCAGCGATTTCGGACGGATCGACATAAGCTACTTCTTCAAGTTCGCTAAAGCCTTCAGCAACCAGAAGCTGCGCCAAGGTTTCGTCCACATCCAGCTCTTGCTGGAACATTTCCGAACGCTCAACGAATTCTTTCTGACGCTTTTCGTTCGATTCCGCTTCGGTCATGATGTCGATGCCACGGCCGGTCAGCTGCGAAGCCAAGCGGACATTCTGGCCACGACGACCAATGGCAAGGCTCAACTGATCGTCAGGAACGACAACTTCGATGCGGCCTTCTTCTTCGTCGATGACAACGCGGCTCACAGTCGCAGGCTGCAGCGCGTTCACGATGAACGTCGCGGTATCTTCCGACCATGGAATGATGTCGATTTTCTCGCCCTGCATTTCCTGAACGACGGCCTGAACGCGGCTGCCCTTCATACCGACGCATGCGCCGACCGGATCGATGCTGCTGTCGTGGCTGATAACACCAATTTTGGCGCGGCTGCCGGGGTCACGTGCGGCAGCCTTGATTTCGATAACGCCGTCGTAAATTTCAGGGACTTCCTGCGCAAACAGCTTCTTCATGAAGTCAGGATGCGCACGGCTCAACAGGATTTGCGGGCCACGATTTTCGCGCTGCACCTTCATGATCAGGGCACGGACGCGGTCACCACCACGGACAACTTCGCGCGGGATTTGCTGGTCACGGCGGATAACGCCTTCAGCACGGCCAAGGTCAACAACGACATGGCCGAACTCAACCGACTTTACGACGCCAGTGATGATTTCACCGGTGCGGTCCTTAAACTCTTCAAACTGGCGCTCACGCTCTGCATCGCGCACCTTTTGGAAGATAACCTGCTTTGCGGACTGCGCATCGATACGGCCCAGATCAACAGCTGGCAGCGGATCGACGATAAAGTCGCCAACAACGGCGCCCTTTTGCAACTTGTCTGCTTGCTTCAGGTCAACTTGCTTGAAGTAATCTTCGACATTTTCAACAACCTCAACGACGCGCCACAGGCGAAGATCGCCGGTCTGCGTATCCAATTTCGCGCGAATGTCATTTTCCGCGCCATAACGTGCACGGGCAGCGCGCTGGATGGCTTCTTCCAACGCCTCAATGACAATAGCCTTGTCGATCATCTTTTCGGCAGCAACCGCATTGGCAATTGCAAGCAATTCAGCCTTGTTCGCGGCAATCGTGTTAGCCATGTTCTTAGTCTTCCTGTGCTTCGTCGTGAATGGGGTCTGCCTCAACTTCGTCGGCCCCATCGCTGTTGATGGGGGCAGTCGACGCAATCAGGCGGTCTGTCAAGAGCAGCTTGGCGCTGCCCATATTGGAAAAGGCGAATGTCAGTCGGCCGGATTTGCGGTCATCGACATGAATATTGTCACCGTCGACGCCAACAATATCGCCACGGATATTCTTGCGGCCGTCCATTGGTTCGGCCAGCTCAACCTTAACCTCATGGCCTGCCCAGTCGGTAAAATCGGCAAGACGGGTCAATGGGCGGTCAATGCCGGGCGAGCTAACCTCAAGCCTGTACGCTTCGACAATTGGGTCAAGCTCATCAAATTTGTCGGATATACGATGCGACAACGCCGCGCAGTCGTCGATACCAAGCTGCCGCGTATCGGGACGCTCGGCCATCACCTGCAAGGTTGGCTCGTCGCTGCCCTGCCCGCCGGTTTCAAACCACGCGACCCGCACCAGCGCAAAGCCGAGCGCTTCTGCTTCGGGTGCGATCAACGCGGTCAGTGTATTGAGGTCAGGCAAATTCAGTCTTTCTTGAACGGCATGCAAAGCTTCTGGCTGCCAGCACCGAGTGGAGCTAGCCCTTCCAAGTTCTCACAATGTAAGGATGACAGCCGTATAGCGCGGAACTCTCTTATATGCAAGCCTCTTGCATATCCACCGGTCAGTACCCAACTGCGTTAAGCGGATATTTGAGGAGCACGTATACATGTCGAAATTATCATTCCTAATTGGCGCGTCTTTTTTGGCAGCGGCCTGCCAGCCATCCGTAAGTGATGCAGCGCCCACCGATAATGCATCGCAACCGTTCGATGTCACGGTGATGGCAGACTTTGAAGAGCCTTGGGCGATGACGTTCGTTCCCGGCACGCCATATGCGCTAGTGACGGAGAAGAAGGGTAAGCTGAAGCTTTGGAAAAAGGACAGCGCAGCTGTCGACGTCACGGGCGTGCCCGCAGTCGCCTATGGCGGGCAAGGCGGACTTGGTGATGTCATTCTCCATCCCGACTTTGCGAATAACAAGTTCGTTTATATCAGCTTTGCCGAAGCAGGCGAAGGCGGGTTTGGCGCGGCTGTCGCGCGCGGCAAGCTCGATCTTTCAGGTAACGCGCCGACATTATCCGACGTTCAGGTGATCTGGCGTCAGGAACCAAAGGTTTCGGGCCAAGGCCACTTTGGACACCGTTTGGCATTTGGGCCTGATGGCATGCTGTACATCAGCAGCGGTGACCGCCAGAAATTCGATCCTGCCCAAGATTTCAACCAAAATCTCGGCAAAATCGTCCGTCTGACCGATGGCGGTATGGTGCCATCGGACAATCCGTTTTACGACCAAGGCCGCGTGAAATCGCAAATTTGGTCCTATGGACACCGCAATCCGCTGGGCATCGCCTTTGATGCGCAGGGACATTTGTGGAACCAGGAAATGGGACCTGCAGGTGGCGACGAGCTAAACCTTGTCAGGAAAGCCGCCAATTATGGCTATCCCACCGTGTCCAACGGCAATCATTATGACGGCCGCGACATACCCGACCATTCTGCGGGCGATGGTTTTGAAGCGCCGAAGCTATCCTGGAACCCTGCGATTTCGCCCGGCGGCCTGATGATTTATTCGGGCAATATGTTCAAGGAATGGAAGGGCAGCGCATTTATCGGCGGCCTTGGCGCAAAAGCGTTGGTCCGCGTAAAATTGGATGGCGAGAACGCGACCAAGGCTGACCAATGGAATATGGACGCCCGCATTCGTGAAGTCGAACAGGGTCCAGACGGCGCCATCTGGCTGCTTGAGGACGAGCGTGCCGGATCACAGGGCCGCCTGCTGAAGCTTACGCCAAAGAAGTAAACCGTGCGGCGGCGCTTAAGGCGCCGCCGTTACTGTTCCTGTTAGGTCCGCAAGAAACGACCGAACGCGCTTTGCATTCATACCCAGATCGCTTATCCCGACCCTGCTGACCGATCGCATATCGACAATGCTGCCCTCGCCGGTTTCAGAGGGACGAACGCGCAGCACCACATCATCCTTAAACCGAAAGAATGCGCTGGTCTCGGTTGCCTCAAGGTGCCCTTCTTCAAGTAACGATATAGCAAGGTCCCAACCGCGTGCTTTGGCAAGGCGTTCCGCCTTGGCGATAACCACGGGAACCGGGTCATTACTGCGTACCGAGCGAATATCGCCATAAGCTTTTTGGTGCACCAGTGCCCAACGTTGCAGAGGTGTAAGGCCCCTCATATCTTTATCATCAGCGCCGGGAATATTGTCGAGGTTGTCGGCGCGCAAGGTCAAGGTCTGAAATGCCGGGGGGTCTGCCAAATCCGTTGAGACATCGTGGATCGCAGGCACGGTCAACGCCGATATCAAAAATGTTCCAACCCACCCAACATATGCAAGCGCAACAACCATACCTCCCCATCGACGCGCACGCCGCGGCGGGTTGATGGCTTTACGCGTGCGCCAGCCTTGCACTGCGCCGATCAATATCGCGACAAGGCCCAGCAAAAACGCCCCAGCCACGCCCTTTAATCCCGACGTGTATTCCCAATAGCCCCGACCGGTTCCAACGGCCGACACAAGCCCCCACAAGAGCGCGCCAACGCCGGCGGCTAGGACAATATAGCCCCAATAATCGACCGACTTACGAACTGTGTCACCCTGTTGCGCGGATGCCGGAGGCGTTTGCGCATTCATGGTCTCATGAGGAATGTCTTGCTCGTTCACCATATTCTCTCCTGCGCTGCATTTTTGTAACCGGACCAAGCTAAACGATGTTCCGGCCAAACGCAATTTGCCAAGATGATATGTTAACATCATCGATAATCGATTGGACAAATGCTGGCTGCAATGACAGGGGGCCCGCATATGTTTCGTCCAACATCCCTCTTGTGTGATTAATCATGCACGCAACGGCCCTCTCGAACCTTGCCGCTGGCGTTGTAGACGCACTGCTGGATGATGCCTTTGGCCTCGACCGCCATCAACGCACCGCCTATCTGCTGCGTAAGGGCATGCACGCCATTGACCATTTGTCGCTCGGTATCTTGGACGGCGACGAACTGGTGGGAAGCATCCAATGTTCGCCGATACGTGTCGGCGACGCTGCGTTGATTTTGGTCGGCCCGGTCGCGGTCGCCAGTCACCGTCAGAACGCCGGCATTGGAACGCGGCTGATGCAGCTGATGCTCGACGCAATGCAGCCGGACGATGCACCGATGGTGATGATTGGCGACCCTGAATATTATGGGCGATTTGGATTTACCGCTGAACGCACATCGGGTTGGACTTTGCCCGGCCCTTGGGAACCGCGCCGACTTTTGCTGCGCAACCCGGCAATGTTGGACTTGCCGGAACATGGCACGCTCGGTCCAGCCCACTAAGCTTTGACGACCGTCCGCTTTAGCCGTATCGCCAGTCCATGCCTTATGAAGCCCCTGATCTCGCGAACCTAAGCCTTTCGGATATTGCCGAACTTGTGGCGGCGCGAAAACTGCCGCCGGTCGAAAGCTGGAGGCCCGGCGCGACGGGCGACAGCGAAATGCGCATCGCTGCCGATGGCACATGGTATCATCAGGGCGGTGAGATCAAGCGTCCCGCAATGGTCCGGGCTTTTTCGAGTTTGTTGTTATGCGACGCCGATGGAAAGCACTGGCTTGTCACCCCACAACAAAAGCTGTCTATCGCGGTCGATGATGCGCCGTTCCTTGCTGTTGAACTGCAAAGTGAAGGCGAAGGCAAAAATCGGACCCTCGCGTTCCGATTAAACAGCGACGATCTGGTATTTGCAGATGCCGACCACGCAATCGAGATGCGCAATGGCCTGCCCTATTTGCATGTACGCGGCGGACTTTGGGCAAAGCTCGCACGGCCCGTTTATTACGAACTTGCCAACCTTGCGCTTGCCGAGGACGTCGAAGGTGTCACGATCTGCAGTAAAGGTGCGCAATTCAGCTTGATGGCGCCTGCATGAGTTGGCGACACCGCATTCATAAGGCGCTCGACCCCGCGCTGGACATCGAGATTGAGGATGAGCGCTATTTGGGTGACACGGTGCAACACCGTGCCGCTGCAGTGCTTATCCCGATAACCGACCGCGCTGAACCGGGCGTTATTCTCACCCAGCGCCCGACATGGCTGCGCAGCCATGCAGGGCAAGTCGCATTTCCCGGCGGCAAGGTTGATGACAGCGACGAAAATTCGATCTTTGCTGCATTGCGCGAGGCGGAAGAAGAGCTGAACATACCGCCTGCTCGTGTCGAGGTGATCGGCGTGGCCGACACTTATTATTCAGGCAGCGGGTACAGCATTGCACCCGTTGTGGGCATCATTCCGCCCGACCTTGAGCTCCAGCCCAATCCGCAAGAGGTTGAAGACTGGTTTGAAGTCCCGCTTGCGTTTCTGCTTGATCCTGCCAATTCCATCAAGAAAGAGGCAAACTGGAATGGGCAGCAGCGTAGCTATTACGATATGCAATGGGGCGAACGGCGGATATGGGGCGTAACGGCGGGGATAATCGCCAATCTGGTGCGGCGGCTGGCATGATTGCGGCACAACTTCCTCATGCGGAGTGGCAAGAGGCACCGGGCCTGAAAAAGGTTCTCGCGCTGCTGGCCGATGCCTATGGCGGCCCCCGATATGTTGGTGGCGCCGTGCGTGACACCTTGTTGGGACTGCCCGTTTCAGACGTTGATATTGCTACGGCATTGTTGCCCGAAACGGTTATGGACCGATTGGAGGCGGGCGGCGTCAAAGCCGTTCCGACGGGACTGGACCATGGCACAATTACGGCGGTGGTTGACGGCAAAAATTATGAAATCACCACATTACGCCGCGATGTCTCTACCGATGGCCGGCGCGCGACGGTGGCTTTCGCCACCGACTGGCGAGAAGATGCCGCACGGCGGGATTTCACGATCAACGCGTTATATGCTGACCCCCAAACGGGAGAGGTTTTCGATTATTTCGGCGGTTTACGCGATCTCGAAAACGGCTGCGTTCGCTTCATTGGGGACGCGACGCAGCGGATCGCCGAGGATTTCCTGCGGATATTGCGATATTTCCGTTTCTTGGCCCGCTTTGGCAGCGGTCCGGTGGATGCAGACGCAATCCATGCCTGCGCGCAAGGTGCGCATGGTCTGACGGCGTTGTCACGCGAACGCATTGCGCAGGAACTTGCCCGGTTGCTGTCGCTCAAAAACCCAGTCGCGTCTGTCGGTCTTATGATCAAAAACGGAATATTCGCACCGTTTCTTCCCGAACTTTGCAGCGATGCCCATGATCGATTGCAGCGGCTGGTGGAACGAGAGCAGTTGCTCAATCAATCGCTGCCGCTCCCTTCCCGGCTTCTCAGCATATTGGTGACGGATGCCGTCGCGGTTGACAAAGTGGCTGCACGCCTGAAGCTGTCGAACAAATTGCGTGAAAATCTCGCCAACCGTTTGAACGCTGGCATGCCGACGGAAGGCAATATCCGCGCCATCGCGTATCGTTTTGATCACGATACCGCGCGCGATGTCGCCATGTTGTTTGCAGACGACAATGCGCTGCCGCAATGTCTGGCCCGCTTGGACAATTGGGATAGCCCGATCATGCACATCAAAGGCGGCGATCTTATCAAAATGGGATTGCCCGCTGGCCCACTTGTCGCGAAAACCTTGCAAGAACTCGAAGCTATTTGGGTTACCGAGGATTTCCCGCTTTCGGACCGCCAGTCCGAATTGGCGCTTCAGCTTGTCGATGCAGCCATGTCCGCGGCCAAAAAGGCATAAGCAGCATCTTCAGGCAAAGGCCGCGCATAATAATAGCCCTACCCAACGGAACAGCCAAGGCGGCGTCCACCTGCTCTTCAAAACCGATGCGGTTGCAAAATCCGGTCAGGCTGTCGCTCAGCATTACGCGGCGTTAAGCACAGCGATTGTAAATGATGCTCACCCCGTGCGTGGTTAGTTTTCATCAAACCTAATCGAAGCGGTTATTCCTTGGGAAGCCTTGCGGCGGAAGTCGGCCCGCTGCGCCCCGTGCCACGCGCCACAACGACATGTCGTTTTCCGTGCGCATCCGGCCGCTATCGCCGCCCATCGCCCAGCTGAGCCCTTCGCTCATATTAAAGCAGACCGCATCTGCAAGGCCGCCATCTTTATAACGCTGCAAGGTAACGCCCTGCCCCTTGGCCATTTCGGGGATTTCACTCAACGGGAAGACCACCAATTTGCGATTATCCCCCACTACGGCAACATATTGGTCCTTCAACGTCGCTTCGTCTGTCGAATCTGCCGGAGCAAGGCGAACCACCGACAGCTTCGTTCCCGGTTTCAATGTGACGACGCCGCGTCCCTTGCGGGTTTCGGCGATAATGTCGCTCATCCGCGCGATAAAGCCCTTGCCCGTTGAAGCAGCCAGCAACATGCGCCCATCTGCCACGGCAGGGAACGCTGCAACGATGTCGTTTCCGGTTTCGATGTCGATCATTGTGCCGACAGGTTCACCAAAACCGCGGGCACCGGGCAGCTTGTCGGCACCCAAGGTGTAAAAACGGCCATTCGCTGTTGCGATCAGGATTTTGTCTGTCGTCTGTGCATGGAAAGCAAAGGCAGGGCCATCGCCTTCCTTAAACTTGAAATCGGCGCGCGCAGACAGGTCCGCATGGCCCTTCATGGCTTTAATCCAGCCACGCTTGGACATGATAACCGTAACAGGTTCGCGTTCGACAAATGCCTCGAGCGAAATCTCGCGCGCTTGCCCTGCTTCCTCCAAGCTTGTGCGGCGGCGGCCAAGTTCGGTATCTTCACCGTAATTTTTGCGCAGCGCAGTCAGGTCTTTTTTCAAACGCGTCTTCTGCCGCGCCGGGCTTTCGATAAGCTTCACCAGTTCTTCGCGTTCCGCTTCCAAGCCCTCAAGCTCGCGCCGCAGCTCCATTTCTTCCAGCCGGCGAAGCGACCGCAAACGCATGTTAAGAATGGCTTCTGCTTGCCGGTCATTCAACTGGAACTCGGCCATCATAACGGGCTTTGGTTCATCTTCGTTACGGATGATTTCAATGATGCGATCAAGGTTCAGGAACGCAATGATATACCCCTGAAGTAATTCAAGGCGGCTATCGATCTTTTCCAGCCGATGCTGCGATTTGCGCACCAGCACTTCGATCTGGTGCGCCAACCAACGCAGCAAAACTTCGCCCAAGCCCATGACCTTTGGCGTCCGGTCGGCATCGAGCACGTTCATGTTCAACGAAAAGCGCGTTTCAAGGTCTGTGAGGCGGAACAAAGCGTTTTTCAGATCTTCGGGATCAACATTGCGGCTTTTGGGCACAAGTACGATACGAACGCGTTCGTCACTTTCGTCGCGGATATCATCCAATATGGGCAGCTTTTTATCGGCAATCAGTTGCGCAATTTGCTCAATCAACTTGCCTTTTTGCACCTGATAAGGAATTTCCGACACAACAAGCTGCCACGTGCCACCGGGCAGTTTTTCGACGCCTGTGGGTTCCCAGATTTTCTCGCCGTCCTGCCAGCCGTTGGAAAAGCGCGCACGCACGCGCATGGCACCGCGACCGCTCGCATAGGCTGCGCTTATGACCGCGGGGCTATCGACCAGCACGCCACCGGTTGCGAAATCGGGTCCCTTGACGATTTCCATCAGCTGCTCGTGACGCGCCTGTGGCTCATCAATGAGGAGCATAGCCGCATCGATAATCTCGGCCGCGTTATGCGACGGAATGCTGGTCGCCATGCCGACGGCGATGCCGCTCGCACCATTTGCCAGCAAATTGGGGAACAGACCGGGCATAACCTCGGGCTCTTCGTCTTCACCATTGTAGGTTGGGCGAAAGTCCGTTGCGTTCTCATCAAGCCCGTTCATGAGCTCAATGGCCGTGCGCGTCAGGCGCGCTTCTGTGTATCGATACGCAGCCGCGTTATCGCCGTCGATGTTGCCAAAGTTGCCCTGCCCGTCAACCAGCGGATAACGCAGCGAAAAAGTCTGCGCGAGCCGGACCATTGCGTCATAAACGGATTGGTCGCCGTGCGGATGATATTTACCGATGACATCGCCGACAACACGCGCACATTTCTTATATCCGCTCGCCGGGTCAAGCTTGAGCAAGCGCATCGCCCATAACAAACGCCGGTGCACGGGCTTCAATCCATCGCGCAAATCCGGAAGCGACCGCGCGGTGATCGTTGACATGGCGTAGATCAGATAGCGTTCCGACAAAGCCGCATCAAACGGCGCGTCGACAATCGCGTCAAATGGATCTTCTGCTGGAGCATCAACTATGTCAGACATATCTGCCCCGATAGCGAGCGAACCCGCCGTCGCAAAGCAACGATTTCAGCAATCCACAGCTTAATGCGCTCTGCACATATGTTGCGTTGCAATAAAGACACATTTTAGGAACAAAATTGTAATAAATCACAAGTTTGCTAGAATTGAGCGTAACAAAGTGCCAGATTCATCTGCGTTAGAAGAAATATACCTACAAAACTGGGGATGATCATGAAAACATATAAGTTAATTTCTGCACTTGCAGTGACGGTCTCGTCCACCGCACTCTTCGTGGCAGCAGCCAATCCAGCATTTGCACAGCAAGATACTTCCACGCAGGCAGCCGAGGCCGAAGAGGCAACTGGTATAAATGCCATTATCGTGACCGGCACACGCCGGACCGACCGCACCGTTGCCGATAGCACGGTGCCCATCGATGTCATCTCCGGCGAAGCGCTGTTGAACAGCGGCACAACCGAAACCAACAAGTTGCTGAACCAGCTCGTTCCATCATTCAACTTTCCGCAGCCATCTTTGACCGATGGCACCGACTCGCTTCGTCCGGCAACGTTGCGCGGACTTGCGCCAGACCAAGTGCTCGTGCTCGTCAACGGCAAGCGCCGTCACCAGTCTGCATTGGTTAACCTCAACGGTTCAGTAGGTCGCGGCTCAACCGCGGTTGATTTGAACACAATTCCGCCGCTCGCAATTGAACGCCTCGAAGTTCTTCGTGACGGCGCGGCCTCACAATATGGTTCCGATGCCATTGCGGGTGTGATCAACATTCAGCTGAAAAAGAGCATTGGCGGACGTGCGCAGGCAACGTTCGGCAAATATATTACCGAGATGGAAGATGTCGGTCAGGTTGATACCGTTTCCTTGACCACTGGCCTTTCTGACAACCCAGTCATCACATACACCGGCGAAGACCGCAAACGCCGCGATGGTGACACATACACCTTCGCATCGAACTTTGGTCTACCCTTGGGCGACAATGGCTATGTGAACCTTACAGCTGAATATAAGGACCGTTCACCCACCAACCGTTCGGGCCCAGACATCCGCCGCAATTATTTCAACGCAGGTGATCCGCTCGAAGCGACCTTCAACCGTTATGCGCACCGTTATGGTGACGGCGTGTCGCAGGATCTGAACTTCTTCGTCAACGGCGGCATTGAATTCTCTGACTCAGCAGAATTCTACACCTTCGGCAGCTACGGCATCCGTAAAGGTAATGGCGCTGGTTTCTATCGCCGTTCCGCGGACGTACGCAACCGCGATTGGGCCGCGTCCACGACGACCTTTGTGCCCATTTACGCAGATGGCTTCCTCCCGCTTATCGCCAGCGAGATCGTTGATATCTCTGCTGCGGCAGGTCTTCGTGGCGCCATGAGCGGATGGGATTACGACCTGTCCGTGGTCTATGGGTCCAACCGTCTGGATTATAACATCGAAAATACGGTCAACACGTCCTTGGGCGGCACCGTAAGTGCGCGGGAATTTGACGCTGGCGGCCTACGTTCAGGCCAGACGTCGATCAACCTTGATATGCGCCGCGATTTGGACATTGGTATTGGCCAAAACGTGTCGCTTGCCGTCGGTGGCGAATATCGCAACGAAAGCTACAAAATCGTCCCAGGCGAGCTCCAGAGCTACGTCAACGGGCCCTTCTCGGCTGCGCCGTTTAATGCCGCCGGTGGTGCGCAGGTGTTCCCGGGCTTCCGCCCTGCAAACGCAACAGACGTCTCGCGCGATAGCTTTGCTGGTTACATCGAACTCGATGCCGATCTCTCCGACAGCTTAACGATGCAATTGGCGGGTCGCTACGAACATTTCAGTGACTTTGGCGATACCATCAACGGTAAAGCCGCCGCACGATATGAAATCGTTGATGGCGTGGCTTTGCGCGGATCAATTTCAACCGGCTTCCGCGCGCCAAGCCTCGCCCAACAATCATTTGCAACCACATCGACCAACAACGTAGGCGGCGTGCTCATCGAAATCGGGACATTCCCGGTTTCATCGCCTGTGGCCGTTGCGCTGGGTGCACAGCCGCTCACGCCAGAAAAATCGGTTAACATTGGCGGCGGCGTTACGTTCACGCCGATTAGCGGGCTCAGCATCACTGCGGATTACTACAATATAAAAATCAACGACCGCATCACCTTGACCGAAAACCTTCAAGGAACGGACGTTCTGGCGTTGCTGACTTCAGCTGGTGTGACGGGCGTAAGTTCGGCGCGCTTTTTCATCAACGGCATTGATACCCGCACAACAGGTCTTGATATCGTTGCCAGCTATCGTGTGCCAGAATTTGGCCTCGGCAAATTCCGCGTCAGCGTCGGGTATAATTTGAACAATACCAAAATTACCGACCGCCGCGTATTTTCCGGCTTCACTGCACAGCGTTTGTTCGCACGGCAGGAAAGCTACCGCCTGACCGACGGACAGCCCAAAAACAAGCTGAACGCCACGCTCGATTGGGATTACAACAATCTTGGCATGACGCTGCGCACGAACCGTTACGGCGAAGTATTCTTGCCAAGCGGCTTCTCGACAGCGGCAAACAATAGCAACATCGCAATAGGCCCTGGTATCGTCCCAGGCGATATATTCCTGTCGCCAAAATGGATTACGGACCTTGAGTTCCGCTTCAAACCCGTTGAGTCCGTCTCAGTTGCATTTGGCGCGAACAACGTGTTGGATGTATATCCAGATCGCCTTCCGTTCGGAACGGTGGACGGTGTGAGCTATGGCTTTAACAACTCATTCCTGCCTTACAGCTCGCAGTCGCCATTCGGTTTCAGCGGACGGTTTTTGTACGGTCGAGTATCTATCGACTTCTAAACTTATCGCTTTTTCATGAGCAAGGGCGCGGCGTAAAACCCGCGCCCTTCTTTTTTGTGCGCTTCAGGCGCGTCATTTTTGACGCCTTGCGGCGCGCCTGCTAACGGGGCGACGACTCCCGACTTCAGCAGAAAGCGACCAATATGATCCCACGTTATTCCCGCCCCGACATGGTGAAGATCTGGGAGCCTGAGAACCGCTTTCGCATTTGGTTCGAAATTGAGGCACATGCCACCGATGCGCTTGCCGAACGCGGCGTTGTTCCCGCCTCTGCTGCGCAAGCGCTTTGGAAATGGTGGGACACCAATCCAACTATCGATGTTGCCGCAATTGACGCGATTGAGGCGGTCACAAAGCATGATGTCATCGCGTTCCTGACATGGGTCGCAGAGCAAGTGGGCGACGAAGCCCGCTTCATGCATCAGGGGATGACATCTTCCGATGTGCTCGACACCTGCCTTGCAGTACAGCTCACGCAAGCGACCGATCTTTTGCTCGCGGACATGGATGCTTTGCTTGCTGCGATTAAGACGCGCGCGATGGAGCACAAATTTACGCCAACGATCGGCCGCAGCCACGGCATTCATGCGGAACCAGTCACCTTCGGCATGAAGCTTGCGCAAGCTTATGCTGAATTCGCACGCGGTCGTGAACGCCTTGTGGCTGCCCGCGCCGAAATCGCGACTTGCGCCATTTCAGGCGCTGTTGGCACCTTTGCCAATATCGATCCAGGCGTTGAAGCCCATGTCGCGGCAAAGCTTGGTCTTGCGATTGAACCTGTATCAACGCAGGTCATTCCGCGTGACCGCCACGCCATGTATTTCGCAACGCTAGGCGTCATCGCCTCGTCCATCGAGCGACTCGCAACCGAAGTGCGCCATTTGCAGCGCACCGAGGTGCTTGAGGCGGAGGAATATTTCTCGCCGGGTCAAAAGGGCAGTTCCGCCATGCCGCACAAGCGCAACCCGGTGCTGACCGAAAACCTGACGGGCCTTGCCCGTATGGTGCGTGGCTATGTGACGCCTGCACTGGAAAATGTCGCTTTGTGGCATGAACGCGACATCAGCCACTCAAGCGTCGAACGCTATATCGGTCCCGATGCGACAATCACACTCGATTTCGCGCTTGGCCGACTGACGGGCGTGATTGATAAGCTGCTGATCTATCCTGAGCGGATGCAGAAGAATCTCGACCGCATGGGCGGCCTTGTTCATTCACAGCGCGTGCTCTTGGCGCTGACCCAGGCTGGCATCAGCCGCGAGGACAGCTACCGCATCGTTCAACGCAACGCGATGAAGGTTTGGGAATCCGACGCCGCGGAATCGCTGATGGAGCTTTTGAAGGCCGATGCAGATGTGGCGGCGAAAATGTCCGCCGAAGAAATCGAAGACCGGTTCAATCTTGATTACCACTTCAAACATATCGACACCATTTTCGAACGCGTATTTGGCTAAGTCTTGGCCGCCACCAAAATGCGCGGCGGCAAAGCTAGTGGATAGCGCTACCCAAAGGCTTAAACTTGCCATAAGGTAGTGAGATAAGAAGGAGCGGCGGACCGATGCGATTTTTGAAGATGCTCATTTGGGTAACGATCATTATCGGGCTTATCGTGTTTGCGACCAACAACTGGGTGCCGGTGTCGGTCAGCCTGTGGGGTGGCCTTCGCCTGGACACCAAATTGCCCGCGCTTGTAATTGCGTCGTTTCTCATTGGATTGTTGCCGCTGTATTTCGTGCACCTTACGCAGGTTTGGCGCCTGAAACGGCGCATAATGACGCTTGAAGCAAACCAGCGCGGTTCGACTTTGCCGCCACCGCCGCCGGTGTCCCCTCCCCCTGCCTATGCCGCTGTGGATACGATATGACCAACCCGATTTTCGTCGCAATCGACACCCCTTATCTGGATGACGCGCTGGAACTGACGCGGCGCATTAAGGATCAAGTCGGTGGGGTTAAACTTGGCCTCGAATTTTTCTGTGCCAACGGACATCATGGCGTGCATGAAGTGCAAAAGCAGGGCCTTCCGATATTCCTTGATCTTAAATTGCACGACATTCCCAATACAGTTGCCAAGGCAATGCAGGCGATTAACACCTTGGAACCAGCCATTGTCACCATACACGCCGCCGGTGGCCGCGCGATGATGGAAGATGCCAAGGCAGCGGCCGGCGCGCACACCAAAGTCGTCGCCGTCACCGTCCTGACCAGCCTCGACGACCATGATCTTAACCGCGTCGGTGTATCCGACACCGCAGATCTTCAGGTCGCCCGACTGGCGGCATTGGCGCAGGAAGCCGGGCTGGATGGCATTGTATGCTCGGGCCATGAAGTGAAAGCGGTTAAAAAGAATTGGAAGGACGGGTTTTTCGTTGTTCCCGGTCTTCGTCCCGCGGGCGGCACCAGCGCAGATCAAAAACGCACCGTTACCCCGCGTCAGGCGCGCGACGACGGCGCTAGCATATTGGTTATCGGACGGCCCATTACCAAGGCCGAAAGCCCGGAAGATGCTGCACGGGCCATTATGGGTTCGCTGTAAAGCAAGGCGCTGGCATAAAATCACCAGCGGTCGGCGAAGTTCAGCATGACGGAAGCCTTCGGCTTCGCTAGTTAGCCAGCATGCACACGCAAATCAAAATCTGTGGCTTGAAAGACGAGGCAAGCATTGATGCTGCGGCAAAAGCTGGCGCCACGCATGTCGGCCTTGTCCATTTCGAAAAAAGCCCGCGACATGTGGCGCTTGACCAAGCCGCCGCATTGCGGATGCGCGCGCCCGCAAATGTAAAGGTCGTCCTGCTGCTCGTAAATGCCGAGCCGGGCTTTACTGCCAAGGCAATCGAAGTGGTCAAACCCAATGTCGTGCAATTTCATGGATCAGAAACGCATCAATATTTGCGCGTCTTAAAAAGCACGGTCGACATCGAAATCTGGAAAGCCTTTGGCGTGAAAGACGCCGCAACGCTTAAAAATGCCGACCAATATGAAGGTGCGGCGGACCTCATCCTGTTTGATGCGCCGGCACAAGCATTGCCCGGCGGCACAGGCACGCGGTTCGACTGGTCCTTACTTACGGAACACAAACACAAGCTGCCTTGGGGCCTTGCCGGTGGCCTGAACCCGGACAATGTCGGTGAAGCCCTGCGGCAAACGCGCGCGATATTGGTCGATACCTCGTCTGGCGTTGAATCCGCGCCAGGCATCAAGGATATGGACAAGATTGCGGCCTTCTGCCAAGCGGTCCGCAACCATGACCACAGCTGAACCCACTCCAAACTCATTCCGCAACCAACCCGACGATCGCGGCCATTTCGGCCAGTTCGGTGGGCGCTATGTAGCCGAAACGCTTATGCCGCTCGTGCTCGACCTTGAACGCGAATATCGCG
>JAIXYC010000002.1 GCA_027490455.1 Sphingomonadales bacterium | reverse complement strand
ATTTAGGTACATCGCGACGCAAACGACATATCGGGGACGACCATAATCATGAACGCAACCATCTGGCATAACCCCGATTGCGGGACGTCGCGCAAGACGCTCGCGCTCCTTCAAGAAGCGCCGGGTGTGACGGTCGAAATTATCGAATATCGCAAGCAACCCTTTACCCGTGCAAAGCTTGAACAACTTTTCAAAGATGCGGGCCTCACGCCACGCGAAGCATTGCGTACCCGTGGCTCACCCGCTGAAGAGTTAGGTTTGATCGATGGCGTGTCAGCCGATCGTATATTGGAATGTATGGTTGAACACCCCATCCTGGTCGAACGCCCATTTGTGGAAACCGATAAAGGCGTTCGGTTATGCCGACCGCAGGAAAAGGTGCTTGAGCTGCTGTAAGGCGTCTCAAGCCACCTGACGCAGCTATCCCGCAATCGCTTCAATATCTGCCGGCGATTAAGCCGCGATTGCGTAGGGCTGAATTTCACCGGACAGATACAGTTTACGCGCTTTCGCACGGCTCATTTTGCCTGAGCTGGTCCGCGGCAATGTCCGCGGCGGTACCAATTCGACGACACAATTCATTCCCGTCACCGACCGAACCTTGTCGCGGATCTGCTCACGCAGCTTTGCCCGCTCGGCTTCGTCTGTGGTGCGGCACTGGACCAGCACAGCAGGGGTTTCCTCGCCGCCCGGCGTTGTCACGGAAAACGCCGCGATGTCACCAGCTTTAAACCCGGGCAGTTGCTCAACCGCCCATTCAATATCCTGTGGCCAATGGTTTTTACCATTGATGATGATCATGTCCTTGGCGCGGCCCACAATATAAATGTAGCCGTTCGACAGATAACCCATGTCGCCCGTATCCAGCCAACCGTCGACCATACAAGCATCCGTCGATTCCTTGTCGCGGAAATATTCCTTCATCAACGAAGGCCCTGTGCACCACACTTTACCGATCGTCTTATCCGCAAGTGGCTTACGGTTTTCGTCGCGGATTTCGATGGTCATGTCTTTTACCGCGCGGCCGCAGTTAACGATGGCGCGATAACGGATTGGCCGATCCGGCGCACCGGGATGGCCCGTTAGTTCCGTCTCTTCGACAAGCTCAACTTGAATACCTTCGCCCGGTGGCATGATGGACACAGCCAAAGTTGTTTCCGCCAAGCCATAGCTTGGGAGGAAGGAGGACGCCTTGAAACCAGCATCGCCAAATGCATCGACAAAAGCCTGCATCACGTCGGGACGGATCATATCGGCACCATTGCCCGCAAGGCGCCATTTTGCGAGATCAAAGCGGTCATTGACCTGTGTCTGGCTCGAAACGCGCCGCGCGCAAATATCATAGCCAAATGTCGGCGAGTAGCTGATGACCGTACCATCCGCGGCGCTGATCACATCAAGCCACGCCAATGGGCGACGCGCAAAATCTTCGGTTTTCATATAGTCCGTCGAAACTTGGTTTGCGACCGGCGACAGGAAACAACCGACGAGGCCCATATCATGATACCAAGGCAACCACGACACGCAGCGGTCATTTTCGGTGACTTCCATGCCATGCGAATGCGCCGACAGATTGTTCAGCAGGGCATTATGCGTAACCGCGACGCCATGCGGGAAACGGGTCGAGCCGCTGGAATATTGCAAATAGCAAATTTCGTCGGTCTGCGCCGAAGGAAGCTCTGACTTTAACGCGACGCGATCGCTGAAGCTTTCCCAATCAATGCCTTCGACATTGCATGCGCTTGCCGCGTCATTGGCCATTTCGGCGAGTTCCGCTGGAAAGAACAATATCTTGGGGTCACAGCTTTTCAACTGCACGGACAATTGATCCACATAGCTTTCTTTACCGCCAAACGACGTCGGCAACGGCAGCGGCACTGGCCATGCGCCGGCATATACGCAGCCAAAGAACAACGCCGCAAAATCCGGGCCGGTCTCTGCGACCAAGGCAATGCGGTCATCTTTGCGGACGCCATGGCTGATCAAGCGATACGCCATGTTCAGCGCGTCTTCGCGCATTTCGCTATAGGGATAAGGGCGCGCCAGTTTGCCGCGCATGTCGTGGAAATTGAGACCACGCTGCCCTTGGGCGGCATAATCCAATGCCTCACCTAAGGTCGCAAAGTCAGAAAAACGACGTGGCAAACTGTCCTGCGTTGGCGTGGATGCACGTTCGCTCATAATGTTTCCCATAGCAAATAGGGCGATAACCCACAATTTTATTCTTAGCCTACGCCATTACGCGTCGATACCAGTTCAAATTTCGACCCGACTGTGGCAAGAATAGGGCGTGAACAGCCCACGTGCCGCCAAAAAACCCGCTCCGCCGTTAAATGACGAGAGACTGAGACAGCTCGCACTGCATTATGTTGGCAAATATGCCACCACGCAGGCCAAGCTCGGGACCTATTTAAGCCGCAAAATTCGCGAGCGCGGGTGGGACGAGGAACGCGGCGCGGACATCGCCATACTGGTCGAACAATTCGCCGCACTCGGCTATATAAACGACGCCCAATTTGCTGAGGCACGAAGCCGGTCATTTGTGCGCCGTGGCTATGGCGAACGGCGCTTAAACGAGGATTTGCGTGCGAGTGGTATAGGCGACGCGGATGCCATCCCGGCGAAAGCGCATATGGAAGAAAGCACATTAAGTGCTGCCGAAAACTTTGCGCGGCGCAAACGTATCGGCCCATTTGCCCAAGAAGCGGCGACGCCGGAGAAACGCAATAAGCAACTGAATGCCTTCTTGCGCGCTGGACACAGTTTTGAACTGGCCAAACGTTTTGTTTATGCTGAACCCGGGGACGAGATCGGCGACTGGATTTAATCGTAGACGCGGTCTGCCGTCGCCACCGCCTCGGACGCACGAAGCGCAGATATTATCCGCATAAGGTGCTGCAAATCGTGCACCTCCAAGTCTATTTCAAAGGTGTGAAACTCGGCGTCGCGCGCGGTTAAACGCAAATTGATGATGTTCGCCTTGTGATAGCCAAAAATGCCCGCAATTTCACCCAGCGTACCGGGACGATTGTGAATGATCGTGCGCAATCGCGCCGAAGCGCCATCGCTACCCTGCCCCCAACTCAAGTCGACCCAATCGGCGTCGGCTCCGTTAGCGAGACGGTCACATTCGATCGT